>JAWOJI010000420.1:0-7489 GCA_046481735.1 Desulfatiglandales bacterium
AGTTGGGAGATTGGACGCCCAGGACGGCCATGTCATTCTCACTCTCAAGCGAGGAGAGGTCGGGTCTCCCGTTGGGCAAGTAAGGGAGTTCGATGATCTCGTATTCCGCGGGTGCAAGATAGGTCTGCACCACACTTCGAAAGTGTGGATGAATCAGGGATGACACGGCGACCCTGCGTTTCCGTGTGACGCGAATCGCCATCAGAAGCGCCTCCGCAAGGGCCGAAGCGCCGTCGTACATCGAAGCGTTCGACACCTCCATCCCGAGAAGCTTTGCAGAGAGGGTCTGATACTCGTAAACGGCCTGAAGCGTTCCCTGGCTGATCTCCGGCTGATAAGGCGTATAGGCGGTGAGAAATTCGGAACGGCTGAGAAGATAGGGGACGACCTGGGGAATGTAATGTTCATAGCTCCCGGCGCCGACGTAAATCTTGAACTCCGGGGCCACAGCGACGCTTTTGGACAGGTCTTCCATGTGACGGTTCAAGTCCCACTCGCTCAGAGGCTGGGGGAGGTTCAAGTCTCGAGTTCGGCGGCAATTGGGGGGGACCAGAGAAAAGAGATCATCGAGGTTTGATGCCCCCACCACCTCAAGCATGCTGGCGATCTCCTCGTCCGTGTGAGGCAGGTATCTCATTGATGCAATCCTTTCAGAAGTTCGAGGTAGGCATCTTTGGTCATCAGGCCGTCAAGCTCTGCCCGATCGGTCGGTTTGATTTCGATGATCCAGCCTGAACCGTAAGGTTCCCTGTTCACGGCCTCGGGAGATTCCTCAAGCGCGTTGTTTATGGAAACGATTTCTCCTCCCACGGGCATGTTCAGTTCGGATACGGCTTTTACGGATTCAACTGTGCCGAAGGGCTCTCCTCGGGCGTGCCGCGCGCCGATCCGGGGCAACTCGACAAATACGATGTCCCCGAGCTGATCTTGGGCGTAGTCGCTGATGCCCGCCCGGACATTGTCGCCTTCGAGTTTGGCCCACTCGTGATCCGATGCGTACAACAAATCCTCGGGAAATTGCAGTTCCTTGATTTCTTTCACGGGTTTTCCTCCTTGAAGCATTCGTGAGATTACAGGATATAAGGTACTTTCAGGCCATAAGATTTGTAAATGACAAAAGTCTCCACCGATTGAACCCCTTTTACTTTGGCGACTTCTTCCGTGTAGAATTCCAGGAGACCGAAGTCTTCTTTGAGCAGGACCACGAGCAGCAGGTCGAATCGACCCGTGACCACGCTCACGGAAACAACGCCTCGCAGCCTGCTGACTTCCTCCCCTTTCTTGATGAGGTCCATGGTCTGCAGCTTGACGCCAACCATGACAAGCTTGTGTCCGGGAATGGACTGGGGATCGACTAGTCCTGCGATATCAAGAACTCCCTCTTCCACAAGCCTGTTCACCCGCACTCTGACCGTGTTCTCTGAAAGGCGGAGTGCCTGCGCAATCCGTTTAAAGGATTTTCTTCCGTCCCTGAGATGCTTGATGATGGCAAGGTTGGTTTCGTCAATCTTCATATAGCCTGTTCCTGACCGGCGGGTTTCCGGGAAAATGTACAAAAAAACTGAGAAATATGTCAATATCTTTTTGATTTAACATGGATCTCCTCACAAAGAAGGTACAATTCTCTTGAAAAATACGAATTACCGTGATACATAAAACCTCCAAGTTGTAGGTTTTTGACCTCTGGAAATACTCGTATCTTTTTGGCTTTTTCCAAGAGCTGTCAGGATCGTGATGCTCATGGCAATTTCATAAAGTGATATAAAATACTATATCACTATTATTTGCAGCAAAGGCAAACACGCCGGACCTGCTGTCGCGGCGAGATGAATGGAGCAGGATGCGGGGGCTGTCTGCTCGAGATAGGGAGGAATGATCATGGCTGAGCTTCGGAAAACAGCGTTTCATGAAAGGCATGGTTCGCTCGGCGCCAAGATGGTTGACTTTGCCGGATGGGAGATGCCTGTTTTCTACCCAACCGGCATCGTGGAAGAGCACCTGGCAACGCGAAAAGGAGCCGGTCTATTTGATGTATCCCACATGGGCCGCTTCATCGTTCGAGGGAAAGGGGCGATTCCATTTCTGAACCACGTTCTCAGCAACAACATCGAAGCCCTTGACCCCAGGGTGATCGGCGCTCAGTACACGCTCATTCCGGACGATCAGGGCGGCGCAGTGGATGATGCCTACGTGTACCGGTTTCAGAACGACGAGTACCTGCTCGTCGTGAACGCATCTAATGCACAGAAGGATTGGAACCACCTGGAGAGCTACCTGAAGGATTTTGAAGACGTTGAAATGCGGGATGTTACAGAGGAAGTGGTCATGCTCTCACTTCAGGGGCCGGAGTCCAGGGCATTCCTTCAGCGGATCTTGCATTCCGGCTCCCTTCCTGAGCCCATGCGAAATACGGTGAGCGAGGGGGTGTTTGCAGGGTCTCGGGCCAGGATCGCCCGGACCGGGTATGCCGGGGAACCCCTTTGCTTCGAGCTTTTCGTCCATCCGGAAGAGGGGCTGAAGATTTGGGATGCGCTGCTGGACGAGGGCGCCAAACCCGTCGGCTTGGGGGCGAGGGACACTCTTCGTTTGGAAGCGGGCCTGCCCCTCTATGGTCATGAACTGGGCCGGGATCCCGAGGGTCAGCTCATGCCCCTTCTCTCCACTCCCATTGTGCGTATCGGTTTGAGTTTTGCGCCCTCGAAAGGCCCGTTTGTGGGCAGGGAGCCCCTGGCGCGTCAATTTGAGGCTCTCGGGAGGATTATGCAAAGGGACTATTCCATGATCGCCATCCTTCCCCGGATCGTTCAGCCGCTGGCTGTTGCGGGCCGAGGGGTGGCCCGCGCCGGATCGCCCGTTTCCGTAAACGGAAAGCTTTTGGGTTATGTGACGAGCGGCACGATGATCCCTTACTGGGTTGTGGAAGGAGAAGGTCTTGCTTCGGTGCTGACTGATCGGAAACAATTGCGCTCCATTTGCCTGGCCTATCTGGACAGCGACGTTGTAGAAGGGGACTCTGTGCACATCCAGATCCGCGACAGGAGCGTTGATGCGGTCGTCGTTCCCTATCATCTCCGCAGTGAAGCTCCCCCCTATGCTCGACCCATCATCTTCGACCATGAACCGCAGGAAAGGCACTTGCCTTCCGGCGATGAGCCCTTCAAAGCGGGCAGGCTACTCGAACGGGCTGTTGAAAATCACCTCTGGCGGCAGAGAGAATGCATCAACCTCATCCCTTCAGAAATGACGGCTTCAGCCATGACGACTCTCCTCACCGTCACGGACCCTGCCTTCCGGTACGCAGAGCACAGGGCATCCAAGGCTTTCTACGACGCGGAAATCTATTACTACCAAGGCACGGAGTTTATCCACGAGGTGGAGCAAATGCTCCACGAGGAGATGAAGAGGTACCTAGGGTGCGCCGAAGTGGAGACCCGAATCATCAGCGGGCAAA
This sequence comes from Desulfatiglandales bacterium, assembly GCA_046481735.1. Lineage (GTDB taxonomy): Bacteria > Desulfobacterota > DSM-4660 > Desulfatiglandales > HGW-15 > JAFGDM01. The sequence continues at coordinate 3,452 of JAWOJI010000420.1, forward strand.
TGGCCAACATGGCGGTTTTCAGTGCCATGATGGATTACATCAACCGCACGGATCGCAAGCGGGAGCCGCGGCGCATACGGTCGGTCATGAACAACCACATCGCCAAAGGAGGCCACCTGAGTGCCCAGCCCATGGGCGCCCTGAGGGATTTCGTAGCCCGAGATCCTCACACCGAACGGTCTGCAGTCCTGAATTTCCCGGTTCTGCCTGAGAATCCATACAAGATCGATGTTGCTGCGGCTCTCGACCTGGTCGAGGAGTACCGTCCGGAGATGATCATTTTTGGGAAAAGCATGGTTCTTCACCGAGAGCCTGTTTCGGAAATCTGCCGATTTCTTGAGGAGCGAAACATGAGAACCCTGGTCATGTACGATATGGCTCATGTCCTGGGTCTGATCGGCCCCCACTTCCAGGAGCCTTTTAAAGAGGGAGCCGATCTGGTCACGGGGTCGACTCACAAGACTTTTTTTGGAACCCAGCGCGGCATCGTGGGAAGCCCGTTTCTGGAGCACGAAGAGCGGTATGAACTCTGGGAAGCCGTCCAGAGGAGGGCTTTCCCCGGATCGACTTCCAACCACCATCTGGGCACCCTGCTCGGCCTCTTGATGGCGGCTTATGAGATGAATCATTTCAAAGATCTTTATCAGCCTCAGGTCATCAGGAATGCCAAGGCCTTCGCCCGGGCGCTCAAGGAGTGCGGCCTCGACGTGGCAGGGGATCCGGCCTTCAACTTCACGGAGACACACCAAGTCATTGTCAGAGTCGGGTACGGCCGTGGACCGGAGATGGCGAGGCGACTGGAAGAAAGCAACATTATCTGCAACTACCAGGCAACGCCGGATGAAGAGGGCTTCACCGTTGCCGGCGCCCTCCGGTTGGGCGTTTCTGAGATGACTCGCTTCGGCATGGAGGAAGAGGATTTCCGCTCATTGGCCGTACTCGTCCACGACGTGCTGAAGAAGAACCGGAAAGTGGGTCATGATGCCAAAGCCCTCAGGAGACGGTTTCTTGATCTTCAGTTCTGCTTCCGGAAGGATGACTATGCCCAATTGTGGGAGAAACTGCATGGGCTTTTCTAGGCGGGAGGACCCCCAAGCATCAAGCTGCATGAGAGCCTGAATATGATCGATTTGAGTGGCGAAGCGAAATTTGTCATTGAAAGCCGGAGCTTGAGATTGGAGCTTGAAATCGCCCGACTGGATTCCCTGTACCTCCACGAAAGAACGCTTCCCCATGCAGCGGAGAAGCTCCTCCTGGAATTCAGGAACCTGGTCACTGTTGAAAACCCCATCATCGTAGACAGGCAGAACATTGTTCTGGACGGAAATCATCGAACCTGGGTTCTCAAGAAACTGGGGTTCCACCATATTCCTGTCTGCAGGATCGACTACATGGACCGTTGCGCAGAACTCAAATACTGGTTCAGGCGAATCGGAAACGTCCGGGACCCGGGGCTCTTGAAAAAGGCGGTCGGCGACCTTCAAGGGACTTTTGAGCAGGTGGCCGACAGGTCCGCACTGGAAGACCGCTTGGCGGAAAATTGCTCCTCCTTCGGCATCCAGCAGGGAGATTCCTTTGCAGTGGTCCGGTTCGGGGAAGATGTGGTGAACGATGCGATCAGTGCTTATGACATGATGGAGAGAATTCAGAATCGGCTCCTGGAGGAAGGAATGATAGTGGAGTACATCCCCTGCCAATACGTCCAGGAAGAGACCTTCTGCGACTGCCTCAAGGGAGAAGAGATCGTATTGTGGACTCCCCAAATCACTAAAGAAATGGTCATCCACGCGGCCTTTGAAAAAAAACTCTTTGCACCAAAATCCACACGGCATCTCATACCGGCGCGGCCTATCCATGTGAATGTGCCTGCCCGATGGTTGAAAGAAGAGGTCGGGCTTGATACGCTCAACCGGAGATTCGTGGAGTTCCTTCGGCGCAAGAAGATGAGCCACCTCCCGCCCGGGCAACTGGTCAATGGTCGCTACTATGAAGAGGAGCTCTACGTGTTCCTCGACTGACAGCTGCGAGCAATGTAGCCGATGGCTTTCTCTATTCTCTTCAGCACCTTGTTTCTACCAAGAACCTCCATGACTTCGAAAAGGCCGGGGCTGACGCCGGCGCCCGTGAGGGCCACCCTAAGGGGCTGAGCAATTTTGCCGAGCTTGACCTGTCTCTCCCCGATAAATTCGAGAAAGAGCTTTTCCACATTCTCGCGCGTGAACTCGCCGAGATCCTGAATCCGGGCATGAATGTCCTTCATCATGCCCAAAACATGGGGGGTGAGAAACCTGTCGGCTGCTGCGGGGTCATAGGCGACCTCATCCACAAAGTAGAATCGCGCACCCTCGGCCATCTCGACAAGGGTTTTGCTTCGCGGCTTCAGCGTCTCCGCTGCGTTCAGGATCTGCCCGGGATCGAGGTTCCTGCACCCCGCATTTTCCAGAAAAGGCAAGAGATCATGGGCGAGCTCTTCAGTGCGGGTTTCGCGAATGTACTGAGCATTGAGGTCAAGAAGCTTTTCCATGTTGAAAATGCCCGCAGATTTCCCGACGTTTTCCAACGAAAACTTCTCAATGAGTTCGGTGAGGCTGAATTTCTCCTGGTCCCCGTACGACCATCCGACCCTGGCGAGAGCATTCAGCAGTGCCTGAGGCAGGTATCCCATGTCCCGGTAGGCCAGGACGGAGGTAGCGCCGTGCCGTTTGCTCAGCCGAGTCCTGTCCTGCCCAAGAATCATGGGAACGTGTGCGTAGAACGGCAAAGGCTCTCCAAGAGCTTGATAGATGAGTATCTGGCGGGGCGTGTTGTTGACATGATCGTCGCCGCGGATGATGTGGGTCAGGCCCATGGCAATGTCATCTGCTACCACAGCGAGGTGGTAGGTAGGGCTTCCATCGGAACGCCACAAAACAAGGTCATCGAGTTCTTCATTGTTAAAGGAGATGGGTCCCTTGATGAGATCATGGAAGTATGTTTTTCCTGATTGGGGTGACTTGAGCCGCACAACAGCTTGCGGCCCCGGTCCCAGCCCAAGTTCGCGACACCTGCCGTCATACTTGGGTTTGCGTCCCTTTTCCATGGCCTCCTGGCGTCTTTGATGAAGTTCCTCCGGGGTGCAGTGGCAATAGTAGGCTTGTTTCGACGAAACCAGGCGTTCGACGAACTCCCGATAGACGGCGTAACGTTGCGATTGGAAATAGGGCCCTTCATCCCAGTCAAGGCCGAGCCACTTGAGGGACTCCACAATGGCCAGCGTTGCCTCTTCGCTTGACCTTTCCCTGTCCGTATCTTCGATCCGGAGGATGAACTTCCCCTTGTGCCGGCGCGCAAAGAGCCAGTTGTAGAGAGCCGTTCTCGCTCCGCCTATGTGCAGATATCCCGTGGGGCTCGGCGGAAATCGTGTGACGACGTCATTTTTCATCATCTTGGATCCTGTCCCTCCCTGGTGAGTTCGAGTTCAAGGAGGGTACCACAGGAGCAGTGGGCGCACAAGATTTCGAAGGGACGGAACGAGGAAGAAGGGGATCGGTGTGCGGCAGGCCAAAAAAAGCAGAGCCACAAGTGGCTCTGCTTCGAATGGAGGGTTGGCTCAAAAATCAGTTGTCCACGGGCCGAATTTCTAAATAAGCTTCTGTTTTCTCGTCCAACAACTCCATTCCCAACGGCTTCCCGCAATGCCGTTTTTTTTGCCGGTGATAATCTTCTTTGCGTTTAAGATAAGATTGCCGGCAGAAAAGATGCACGCACATCCGAGAAGATCGTCTGCTGAGGTACGCCAATCCCGTGTACCCTGCAAGCTGAAAGCCATAATCATCTATACATTTATATTTGTCAAGTATTTTTATCTATAGTACATAATTAATTATGTATAATTGAAATTTCGAAACATTTCAGATTTTGGCATACGTAAAGACCCTCAGGCCGGCGGCAGGGTGTTTCAAAAAGTTGAAGTGTTTCAAATTACTCAAACAAAATTTGCTTGACTTCTCACAGCATGATCGCTTTAAGGAAAAATCAGCCCGGTCACGCCGGTTGAGG
>JAWOJI010000463.1:0-3813 GCA_046481735.1 Desulfatiglandales bacterium
CGTGGTCAACATCGACAACGGGTTCGGTGCAGGCTATGCGGCAAGCTTGATCAACCGACGCAGCGACGAATCCTGAGCGCCTCCCTTCTGACATGGGCGAAGCGCTCCCGCTGATCAACGTTCCAGCAGGGCAAGAGCGTGTTGTTGTGAAACAACGGCTCGTGGGCAAGGTCGTATTCCGAGCAGGACAAAGCATCTTTCCACAGCGGGGTGTGTGGAATGGGCGAATATTCGGCAAGGTAAGGTGTGGCGCCTGCTCGATCCACATGCCGGACCGACTCTTCCACAGACGCTACGGACTGGTTGGGGAGGCCTGCGAGAACGTAAACACCGATCTGATCCCTGCAATACCCTGCGGCAGCAAGGCATCTGACCGCCTTTTCAAATTCACCCGCCGAGACCTTGCCGTCCAGTTTGTGATGAAGGCCCATGTCCGATGTTTCCAAACCGAGGCGAATGGTTTGAAAACCGGAAGCAAAGAGCAGCCTGGCTACGGCAGGGGTGATCTCACGGACATGGAGGGCGTTCGGGGTGTGAAAACCGAGGCCGCGCTTTTCTGTCGCGACCTTTTCGAGCAAAATCTTCAGGTGGCTTTCAAACGCCACGAGCAAGGCATCGTCGTAGAAGGCGAAATCTTTGACTCCCCACTGGGTTTGCCAGTAGTGGATCTCTTCCAGAACCTGGAGAGGATCCCTTCTGGAAAGGTGCGGATCGAGAAAGGGGCTCGCACAGTATCTGCAGCGAAAGGGGCACCCCGAGGATGTTTGAATACACACGTAATCGATTCCGTGGAGCAGATCAAAGGAAGGGTAAGGGTGAAGAACGGGATTCGGAGAGACCCCTTCGATGCCGAATCTCGCGAGAATCCTCAGAAGTTCGGAAAACGCCTGAGATCCTGCTGCCGTCACTACTTCATCGGCCCCCGACACCCTGCGGGCATGCTCCGTGCAGAGCCTCGCGTAAACGCCTCCGAGGATCACGGGCGTTGCAGGATGAATCTCTTTTGCAAGCCGGATCGCTTCGAGAACCCCAGGGTACCAGTAGGTCATCAGCGAAGTTATGAGGATGGCGGAAGGGCTTTCGACGACCCTTAGCTCTTTCACAAACAGTTGTGTGCTCATGCCGTATCGGCTATAAGATCTCGGGACGTCTTTCAGAGCCGCGGGTCTCGGCGCCTTTTCCCTGAAGAATTTCCCGGTTCCGTGTGCCCGGCGAACAGGCCGGACCTGGGAGGGGCCGCCACGCATTGCGGGATGATGGATGTCCAGGCAGTCGATGAGGTGAACGGGAAACCCTCTGTTTCTGAGAAAGCCGGCAAGCGTGAGCAGCCCGAGAGGCTTTGACCAAAGGTCATAGGCTGCGAAGTCATAAATCCACGGATTGATGAGAATGAGACGGGATCGAGCGTTAGTCACGGAACGTTTATCATTGGACACTGGAAATCGCACATTGGACATTGAGCATTGATAGATGATCAATGACAAATGATCAATGACAAATGACTAATGACAAATAACCGGAGGTTCCTTTGAGAGCGGTTGTGCAAAGAGTGAAAAGGGCCCGCGTGGAGGCGGCCGGGAGAACCGCGGGGGAAGTGGGTAAAGGGCTGCTTGTCTTTTTGGGGGTAGGCCGGGAAGACACAGAGAAGGAGGGAGAGTTCCTGGCGAACAAGATTGCGCACCTGAGGATCTTTTCCGACGAGCAGGGCCTGATGAATCGGTCCGTGATCGATGTGGAAGGGGGGATGCTTGTGGTCTCCCAGTTCACCTTGTGGGGGGATTGCCACAAGGGGCGGAGGCCTTCTTTTGTCAAGGCCGCGCCGCCGGAAAAAGCCAGGGCGTTGTACGAGAACTTTGTCCGCGATCTTCGCGGCAAAGGGTTAAACGTAGCCACCGGGGTATTTCAGGAGATGATGGAGGTTCACCTCGTCAATGACGGGCCTGTGACCATGCTTCTGGACACGGAGAAAACTTTTTAGTCGAGCTGCAGTCCATGTTTTTCCTGTATTGCCCGCAGTCATTCGTCATGTCCATATAGTCCTTCACAAGATCCGTCGTATTCTAGTATTATGTCTGAGGAGGTCGACTCAAGCAAAATGGAAAGAGAGACATTGAAATCAAGACTGCAGGAGATCCTTTCAGGGCGAGGGGAGGCGGCGTCTTCCCCGACCTCTTCAGAGAGGAAGTACGACTCTCACTACGGGCGCGGAGACAGCGGCGAAGGCATGACCGGCCCCGGGAGCGGCAAGCCCATAGAGCCGGAAAGCCCAAAGGCGGCAGGCATAGCTCGGCTGAAGTGGCTTTTCTTCGTTCTGGCGTTGCTCTATGTTCTTGTCTCCGCATATCACGGTGTGATCCTCACAAGTTTGGGCCGGTATCTTGTTGTCTCCCACCCACCGGAGAAATCGGATCTTATCGTGTGCCTCGGAGGGGCAAGTGTGGAACGGGGGCTTGCAGCCGCGGACGCTTTTCACAGGGGTCTCGCTCCCAGGATTTTTCTGGCAAGGGAGATCATGCCGGCCGGTTTGGACATCCTGAGGCAAAGAGGCGTCTCCTATCCTGAAAGCAGGGAACGGATGATCATGATGCTGAAAGGGCTGGGGGTGCCCGAACCCGCTATCCTCACCCTTGATACCGCTTCCGAGGGCACGGTCATGGAGGCAAGCCTCTTGAGAAAACTCGTCAGCGAAGAGGGCTACCGTTCCATCATCCTTGTGACTTCGCCGAGCCACAGCAGGCGGGCGTGGCTCGTGTTCAAGAAAGCTCTGGCAAAGGAAGACGTCCGCATTGCGGTGATTCCCTCTCCCTATTCGAACTACAATCCTGAAGCATGGTGGAAAAACCCCAGGGATTTCCGTCAAGTCGTTCTGGAATACCAGAAGCTCGTGTACTCCCTTTTCAAGGGGTACCTGTGACAGATGAGACGCTCAGAGGGCAATTATTGAGTGCTTCATCGCGCTATTTCCCGAGGCAGAAGGTGCTGAAAATCCGGTCTAAGACTTCCTCTGTCGTGGTCTCGCCGCTGATCTCTCCCAAGGCCGCCAAGGCCTCGTTCATGTCTTCGGCAACAATCTCCAGCGGCATCGCATCTTGCAGGTTTCTTGAAGCTTGAACGAGCATCCTGAGGGATTTTTCCAAGGCTTGTTTTTGCCTCATGTTGGGCGCCATGAGGAGATCGGGAGACAGGCTATTTTCCGAAAGCACAAGCCTGTGAATCGCCCGGCGGAGCTCATCCATTCCCTCTCCGGTAAGCGCGGAAATTTCCACCAGGGGAAGCCCGGCGGTTGCATCCTTCAGATCTGTTTCGTTGATTCTTGAAGGCAGGTCGATTTTGTTTAGAACCACAAGGGTTCGCCTTCCCCGGATCTGCGCGAGGATTTCCCTGTCGATGTCGTCCACCGGACGGCTCCTGTCGACGATGACCAGGATGAATTCCGCTTCCTCCATTTCCTTGCGGGATCGGTCCATTCCCTTTTTTTCAAGCTCTCCTCTCCCTCTCCTGAAGCCTGCCGTGTCCATGAGGCGCAGGGGAATGCCTTGGATGTGGAGAGAAGATTCTATGACATCCCTCGTTGTGCCCGGAATCGAACTCACCAGGGCCCGCTCCTCGTCGAGGAGTCGGTTGAGGAGGCTCGATTTGCCGGCGTTGACCCGGCCCACGATCGCCGTCTTGACACCCTGAACCCAGATCTTGCTCCGGCTGTGAGCGGCGATGAGCTCATGAAGAGGCTGGATCAGACTCCCCTCGATTTCTTCCGTGCCCGGCAGAACGGCCGGATCCTCATCGGGGTAATCGATGAGAACTTCGATTCGG
>JAWOJI010000502.1:0-5108 GCA_046481735.1 Desulfatiglandales bacterium
CGGAGTAGAGGGACTCCAGGGATGCCCGCTCACAATCCAAGGCTTTTGCCCGTAGGACGTCACAACCTGGCTCGGCACCGAGCGCAACGGATATAAACGCCGCCTTCCCCTCCACCAACCTGACGACCCACGCAATCATGGTGACACTCCGCCTGCTTCCCGTCTTCGCAGTCCTGCTGCTGGCCTCCCGCCCCGACGAGGGCCAGTGGCTGCCCCAACAGATCCGCGAGATGGATTGGGAAAAGCTGCAAGCACGCGGCATGAAGTTGAGCCGCGATCAATTCTGGCACCCGGAAAAGGGTGGAGTCCTGTCGGCTGCGGTCCAGATCAGCGGGTGTTCGTGGAGCGCCTCCCGGATTCCCTTGGCGTGGACCTCAACCTCTTCACCAAGGACAAGGCCCCGGCCTGCAGCCTGCATCAGGGCAGGGGAAATGAGGATCTGCCCTCCCACGGAAAAGCTCTCGATGCGGGCGCAGGGCGCTGGACACGGCCTAATCAAAACGGAAACGCCAGAGGGCGATCGAGAAGAAAAGAGCTGCAAACCCCAGCAGAACGCCCGTTTCCGGCAGGACATCGGTCACACCGAGGCCACGAATCATGGCATCATGATAGCCGGCCAGTGCCCAGGCATGGGGGGTGAAAAGAGACAGGGTTTTCATGAAACCGGGCATGACGAAGGCAGGAACCATCATTCCGCCCAAGGCTGCGAGCGTAATGGCGAAAAGGATAGAGAGGCTGTTCACCTGGGCCTCGGTTTTGCCCAGGGCTGCCACCAGCAAACCCAAGCCGTTCGACGCTGCGGCCAAGGCTATGGAAACGAGAACCAGGGCGGGGACATGTCCGAGGTTCATCTCAAAAAGAACGACCCCCACCGCGAACATCAGTCCGATTTGAATCAAGTTCACCACGTAGTAAGGCAGAAGCTTGCCGATCAGGAGCGCCGGTTTTGACAAGGGCGCCGCCATGATCCTCTGGAAGGTGCCGTCCCCTTTCTCCTTCAAGAAACTCGAAGCCAAGGTGAGAACGATGAAAAAGACCCCGAAGATCGTGTAAGCGGGGACATTCTGTTCTGTGGCCGTAGGCCGTCTCCCCGCAGCGAAGCCTTTCGGCGAGTCGTTCACAAAGGCTACCGAGGAACGGTCAGCCCCCTCTTTGCCCGTGCCTGAGACAATTCCTTTGAACCTTTCCTCCCCATTCTGACCGGAAGGGCCGCTGCCCAGAGGAATCCCGCTCGCCTGTTCTCCAAAGGCTTGTTTGATGCGTTGAGGAAGGGTGGCCGACAGCACCCGGCGCTCAATGGTGCTGCGAATCAGGCCCTTCACCGAGGCGAGAAGCTGGAGATTGGTGGCAGGGTCACTGATCAGGGTGACCGTCGCCCTTTCGCCCTCTGAAACTCCCGGGCCCCCGAGAACTCGCTCGGAGAACCCGGTCCCAAAACTCAAGGCGAGAGGATAGTCGCCCCGGCGAATCAAGGCTTCAGCCTTTTCAAGGCTCAGGGGAACCCCGTCTGCCTTCTCGACCAGCGCCAACCCTTCGAGGCCTTTCAGATCCGCAATCGCCTGTTCCGCCAAGGGGCCTCCATCGGCATTGATCACCAGCACTTCCACAGGCCGTCCCTTGGTCCCCGCCTCAAAGACTCCTTGCAGGGCCAGGCTCATGACGAGAATAAAAAACATGGGCATGGCAAAGAGCAGCGCGAGCGCTTCACGGTCCAGCCAGACGACCTTGAGCTCTTTGAGCGTGATGGCGAGGATCTGCCTGAGCATGATCTTGGATCTTCTACCCGATTCTTCTCTCTGTCAGTTCCTGAGATACCGGCCTGTGAGATGGATGAAAACCGTTTCCAGGTTCGGTTCGATGATGTCCAATGTTTTGAGTAGCCCGGCCCTCTCATCCATGAGATCGAGCACTTCTCTCGCAGCGCGATCCGGATGTTTCGTTTCAAGGCGAAGATGTCTCTTCTGCTCGTCCATGGCCTTGAATGAACCGATCTGCCCTATCTCATTCAGCAGCCCATGATCGGGGCTCGCATTGAATTCCACACTCACGATGCCGGTCCCCAGATCACGAACCAGGGATGCGGGGGTGTCCAGGGCCATCATCTTTCCCTCGTCCATGATGCCCACCCGATGACAAAGCCGTTCCGCTTCATCCATGTAATGGGTCGTGTAGAGGAGCGTCACTCCGGATCTGTTGAGGCTGGCGAGGGTCTCCAGAATGGCGTTTCGGCTTTGGGTGTCCACCCCCACAGTCGGCTCGTCAAGGATCAGGAGGTCCGGCTCGTGAAGCAGCCCCACAGCGATATTGAGACGCCGCTTCATCCCATGAGAGAAAGCAGCCACGGTCTGATTGGCTCGATCCCCCAATCCAACCAGGTCCAGGACAGCCGCCATGCGCTCCTTCAGCCGGACTTTCCTGAGCCCGTAGATCCTTCCGAAGAACGCAAGGTTGTCCAGGGCGCACAAGGTCGGATAAAGGGCGAAGGCCTGGGGGACAAACCCCATCTTGGCCTTCGACAGCAAGGGGTTGCGAGACAAGTCACTCCCATCGATCAGGATCCTGCCGCTGGCAGGTTCAACCAGTCCGGTCAGCATCCCGATGGTGGTTGTTTTGCCGGCGCCATTGGGCCCGAGAAGTCCGAAAAACTCTCCTCGGAAAATCTGAAAGGTGATTTCCTTCACCACCTCGACTTCCCCGAAGTTCTTGCACAGGTTTTCGACAGAAACCATGGGCTTCGGCATTTCATTCATCTCATTGGCCGCTTCTTTCCCGGCCGAGGACGCGCTTGAACCGGCACCGGTTATAACGCTGGGCGATGATGAGAGGCAGATTCTCGGCTACGGCGTATAGAATCATGATGACGCCGACGGCAAAAGTGTTCCACAAAAAGAAGAAGGGCGCAAAGAGCATGATGATCCAGTGGGTCCATTCGGCCCGGCAGGTTTCCACCAGAAAAGTCTCAAAATAGGCCCGACTGCGGCCGCCGAGATTGTCTTTTGGGAAACCCTTTGTCCCGAGGAGCGGGGAACCGTCGGGCAAATATCTTTTCCACTTCGTGATCTTGAAAACGTCCTTGTAGATGCGCCCTTCTCTCTCCCACCTTCTGGTCCGGCAAAGCCAGCTCTCCGGATCGAGGTGCTTCACCGGAATCCTGACCATGACCCAGACAACCCCCATGTGAATCACAAACCAGGCGATGATGTCGATGACGACGGTCCAGAAAGTGGGGAGATGAATGAGTCGCATGGGTTAAGATTTCTCTTTGCTGGTGTTAACGGTCCGCCCCTTCCAGGGGACTCTTTTCATGAAAAAAATACGAATAAGCGACCACCCGAAAACGAACACGAAAAAAACCAGAGGGACCTGAAAGAAAAGCGCCGTCAGAAACCCGAAGCTTCCGATTCTCAGGAGCATCCAGTGGATTTGCAGCACGTAGAGGCCGTCCAGAAGTCCCCACCAGTGAAGCTCCCCCATGTCCCCGAGAATGAGGGCTTGAATGAGATGCCGGCTCACCGAGCAGCATCCAAAGATCCAACAGACCATCATGAGGAGGTTTCCCAGTGACAGGGCATTGGCACCTGTCCCGAATCCTTTACTGAAGCCCTCGATCAGCGAGGGCAACCCAGCCGGGTACATTCGAAAGGAGATCGACCCCTTGCCGCCGTAGCATCGGACGTCGCGATTCGCTCTTAAGAATTCCTTTCCGAGCGCCAGGCTCTCGAGAATTTCTCCCCGAACCCTTTCATGGCTGTGGCCTCCCACTGCGAAGTAATCCTCCCGCGAGCAGACCATGCAAGGCCCGAAAGCCCCCAATGGCTTGATCCTATCCCCCATGAGTGTGAAGGGTCTCATTCCACCCATAGCCACGATGTTGAAGAAGTCGGACAACTTCTCATAGCCCTTTTTCATCTGATGAAAAGGCTGAACGGACAGCAGCCCCTTCTTCTCCCCGTATTCATGGAGGATTCGAGATAGACCGTCCGGTTCCGGAAAGGTGTCTGCGTCGAGGAAGACAAAGAGGTTTCCTCCCGCCTTCTTCGCCCCTTGCCAGCAGGCCCATGGTTTACCGGCCCAACCCTCGGGGAGATTCTCTGATCGAAGGGCGACGCAGCCCTCTCCTTCTGCAACCGCAGCCGTGGCGTCCTTTGAGAAGTCGTCCACCACGATGACCTCAAGGGGCTTGAGAGTCTGGCGTTTGATCGAGCGGATCAGAATCGCGAGGTTCTGTTCTTCGTTTCTTGCAGGGATGATGATGGACACATCAGATGAAGCGCTATTCGGACTACCACGCTTCCTGGGGTAGGGAATCCGCCATAGAAAAACAAAACCAAGGAGCCAGAAAAAGAAAAGAGCGTACGGCATGATCGTATTCATGAAGTTCCAGAATAAAATTGCAGTTGAATCCACAACGCTTGGAGGCCGCAAAACCCTCTTTTTGTCCTGCGCTCCTGTCTTCCCATGCGCCTGTTGTAGAAGTGGGTGAACTGGTTATTCAGGTGGGGATCCTGTCCCTTAGGGCCCTTGCTGCTGAACTCCACCCGGATTTTTCCGTCGGCCTGCGAGATCACGGAGATATTGACCTCTGAAGAACTCGTGTTCCTCCGGATGATTATTGTCGCCCTGTCCGGGGCAGACCCGGTCAAGCCGAGCAATGACGAAACAGGGCCTTTTGCCACTTTCTCCGAGGCCGTCATGGCAGACACAAGTTACATTCCGAGAGGGGATTTTGCCCATGGACCGTGAGTGCCTATTGAGGAAATCCCTCTTGTGAACTGCACCGTGCAACTAATTTTTTTAAGCGATAGGTGTCCAAAAGACAAGGAAATTTTTTGTGCCTAATCTTTCTCTAGGACAGTTCATACCACGCGCTAGGTGTTTGTATCTCCTTCAGTCTATGTGGGATTTAACTAAAAATGGCTTGCAGGGCAAATAGCTTTAAGCCCGACAAAAGAGGATACCACTGTATACACAAGTGGTTTCTGAATAGTAGTAAGTGCATGATGGATACGTGATGCTATTTTCCTATGGGGGTGTCAAGTTAACTGTGTAACTGGTATTTGTCCTAATCGCCAGTTTATGATCACAAGGATCTGAGAAAATTGGGTGAC
>JAWOJI010000513.1:0-20724 GCA_046481735.1 Desulfatiglandales bacterium
AGATGCCGGCGGATCACCTCGTCTGTTAAGGGTAGAAAACGACGGTTCTGGCACACGGAACACTTGACCCGTCTTTTATCACAGAGAACCCTGTCCCATTCATTACTAGAAGCGGGCTGATAACCAACTTTGCCTGTTTTTTTGCTTTCAAAACGGCGGGCATAGACGTCATCACGTCCACGAAAGAGGCTGCGAAACAATGCGATTTTGGCTTCAGGCGGAGAACGGCGATGGACGGCCTCGTCTGTCATCGACTCTGCTTCCAGTATTTAAAATGGTCTTCGCATTTTCGCATATTGACGTAGACTGCACTTAAAGGTTTCAACAGGGATATTATAAATGACGGACAATTTCTCCGGAGTGGTGGAAAGCGGGGTACTTCGCTGGGCGCGGGTTTGGGCATTTCTGAGGTTGTTTGCCTGGGCGTGAACGTGAGACACTGGGGGCCGGATAAACACACTCATTGTCCTGGGAAACTCGATCCGATTCGAGAGACAAGGAGGAGCTTCAAATAACTTCTAAGGTTTGCCGATTCTTTCGATTCCTTCCACCTCATCGAAGTCCTGATCAAAACTTACAATATGAGGAATTCCCATTTCTCGTGCCGCGAGCACCAGCAGTGCGTCATGGAAGTTCAACTTACCCTCGTGTTCCTTGATGACGACTAGAATTTCGGGGTAGAGCCTCCTTACCTCCGGATACATCCAGGTAATGCGTTCCGCTGGGATGGCCTGCTCCATTTTCTGCAAAGCCAAGGTAAACTCCTGGCTTCTTCCCTTTTCTTCAAGCCTCCTTGCAATAACGCTGATCATCTCGTTTACCGCACAGTCCAGATATACAAGCCGTGCTTTCTTTTTCTTCAGCGCCTTCTGAATCAAAACGGCGGTATTTCTCCACTTATCCTTTTCGTCGATCAGCGCGACCAGAAAACTTGAATCGAGGATAGCCTTAGTCATAAACTCTCTCAGTATCCTCCAGGGAATCACCGCCAATGGAGATCAAGCCCGACAGCATATTGAGTTCCTGGGCTTCAATAAAGTTGGCAGTGACCTTCCTGTCCGTTCGGACAAGCTTCTCTATTTCTCGCAGAAGTGACTCGTAGTCCTTCTTGGGGAACTTGGATATGGCTTGAAGGATATCCGCCTTAGACACCGGTAGCATGACCTTTTCCATTTCAGAACCCTCTCTTCACCTTCTCTTGAATCCATCTTCAAAAAAATCTTATCATACATAACTGCTCAGAACAAGGATGAGACACAGCATCAGGTTTAGAAATCCGACAATTCGATGCCGGTATACATATCGGCAATGAATACCGAGGCAGAGTGGCAATCGTCCTTGGTGTGGAAAACGATCGTCCCGATCGTCCCATCGTCCAACCTATTGTAATTGGCAGGATTATTGAGGACGATAGATCTGGCGATTTCCAGGGCGATACCCTTTATGGATGGTCCCGAACGGCCGAACCGGCAGGATTGAAGTGGGCTACTTTTGGGCTCTTTTTTCGATGACCTCTTCCCCGTCACCAGTTTTGTGCCGTTTTTGACAACCTGCCTTCAGACCATTTAATTTTGTTCTTCTTGACCAGGTGCATGGGTTTTCCGTATACTTTTTTATCAGAAGCAGGGGTCATTCGAAGCAGGCTTCTGGATGGACTTGCGATATCCAATACTTGAAGGGAGATAGAATAAATGTTAACTGATTCCAGCCGGCATAACAAAGTTAAGGGGATTAGTTTTCTTGTGGATGAAGGAAATGAGAAAATGGCGGTTGTAATTGACTTGAAAAAGCACCGGGCCCTTTGGGAAGATTTCTACGACACTTTGTTGACAAAAAACAGGGAGCAAGATCCCCGAGAAACGCTCGAACAGGTCCGGAGCCGGATACTTGGTAAACAATAGATGCCCAGCTATCAAGTCACCTTTGCCAGATCAGCGCGTCGAGAACTGGAAGGACTACCGATAAACATCGCTGCCCGCATATTAGACAGGATTCAAACTCTTACTGATAATCCACGACCGCAAGGTTGTAAGAAACTGCAAGGTTCCAGCCAGCTTTGGCGTATAAGAGTTGGCGAATACAGGGTCATTTATAAAATCGACGACAGGAATCAAGAAGTTGACGTCTCCGTAATAAGGCATCGGAGTGACGCATATAGATAATCACATGTGGTCGCGCTGAACGGCAAGCAGATTATCTTTGCCACCCTTGCCTCTCTGCGCCGATTCATAGGCTCTCATCATGGCGGACCCGTCGTTTCTCGTCTCTTTGGGCATCCAGGTACAACAGACAGACAGCCTCTGCTAAGAGGCCCTGGGGTGGCTTTTAGAAAAAAACCGATGGCCTGGCTTTACGCTGAGGTTAACCTTTGCTTTGATTTTCCCTGGTCGTTATGTTATAGATATAATGTCAGATTCAGAGAAGTTAAAGGGAGAAAGGAAAATGCCCGGACAAGCCTTGAGGAGAGAAAGCACGAACCACCCTTTTGTCGTGAAGAACAAGGACATATGCGCTGGGAGCCCCATCATTGAGGGAACAAGGACCCGTGTTATCGACATAGCGATCGAATATGAAATGCTTGGCCGCTCACCCGATGAGATCATCAGTTCACACCCCCATTTGAATCTGCCCAAGGTCCATGATGCCCTTGCCTTTTACTACGAGAACAGGGACGAGCTTGATCAGAAGGCTGAGTTGGACCAAGAGTTCATCGCCAGGCTGAAGAAAGAGGTCCCATCAAAACTCTCATAGGGCCATGGGCAAAATCAGGATCTATACGAACGAAAGCGTCGATGTCGCGATTGCGGAGGGCCTGAAATGAAGGGGGCTGGATGCCTCCTCTTCAAGGTAGATGGGCAACCTGGGATTAAGCGATGAAGAGCAACTGATCTACGCCGGCAAAGAAAAGGCGGCCATCTTCACCCACGACACGGACTTTCTTCGGGTTGCGGCCAGATGGATGGAAGAAGGGAAGATCCATTATGGTATCATATACTGCCACCAAAAAAGCTATCCGATCGGGGAATGCCTTCGAAAATTCAGAGTGCTCACATCTGTGCTCACTGCCGAAGAGATGATCAATCACATCGAGTTTCTTTAAAGCAGAGAGAACCAAGCTCTCGAACGCATTATGGGATAAAACTTAATCAGGCGTCAATACTACCAGTAAACTGGTGACATGAAGTGCACCACAAGTGGTGCTCTTGGCTGTTTTTAAACATGGCCTACTCTTCCATCTTTAACCGTAAGCCCCCTCGGAATCACTTTGTGAGGAGGGTAAAATGCAGAGTGCGAAAACGTGTCTTATACACCTCATTCCCTGCGCTCCGGGTTTTACGAGACAGGACTGTTCTCGAGCTTTGCAATCGTTGAAAACATTTATGATATAACCGGTCATCCTGTCGGGACATTTTGCTGGTTAAGAAGTTCTCGGCACTAATCACTGGCAAAGCCATTATTCAAACCACCGGCATGCCGGTGGTTTATACCTTCGAATTAGCCTTGCAGTGGGAACCCAAAACCACGCGGAGACAGATGAGTGGAAAAATAATTTAAGAAAAACTTCGGGAGAATGCTCTTACTCGCCCATTCAGGGGGTTTCAACATTCAATTTTTTAAAGCAGGAACGGTAGAAACCTTTGTCTCGTGTCAAAAGACGATCTGCCTGCTTGAAGCCATGACCGCCTATGAGAAAATCGGCTGCTATCCTGCGCCTGTCTCCGCCCTTCTTGAGATAGTCATACCAGCATCTTGCTGCTTCGATGGTCGCTTCAACAGCCATTTCCGTGTACTGGATTCCCATTCGTCCCATTGCCTCGACAGCAGCCTCTACAGCATGCCCATAGGCAACTGCAACCTCAGCCCATACCACTTCGCATGCCACCACTGATCCTTCCAGAAGACAGCGCTTGAGAGCAGCCTTTGACAAGGGTCCGAACGCCGGGTCCGGTTCGAGAATATCGATGAGAATGTTGGTATCGACTGCAGTGATCATGCGGGGCCTCGAAGCTCGGCCATAATCTCCTTCGTCTTTCTTCCGCGGCCAAGGGTGCCGTAAATTTCATCCACCGGGTCCACGCTCTCCTTCTTCGTCACCACAAGCCGGCCTTTTTCTTCCGAGAACTCCAGCACGGTACCCGGCCGGATTCCAAGACGCACTCGAAGGGCCTTTGGGATGGTTACTTGTCCCCTCTCGGCAACTTTCGCCTTCATTTTGATCACCTCCGATATGAATTCTAGATAATGAATTCATACTTGTCAAGAATGGATCCATCACAGGGCGAAGTGAACTTCCGAACCAGATCTACCTGAGCTACCGCCGAAAAGCAGTCCACAGAGGATAAGGGGATGCCCTGGTAAGGGGACTCATGGGTACGGACGGGCATAAATATCTAAGCAACTTAATCACATGAAGGTATGAGCGGACGGCCGCGAATTAAGGATTTCTTGAAAGTCCATAAGTCACAGGCATCCCCCTTCCCGCACAACGACTCGGTTGGATGCAACTTTGTAGATTATTCTGAACCGCCCGACCCTGAAGCTCCGAGCCCTTTCAGTTCATCTCGGAGAGAGTTGCCCACACCGGGTTTCGACAAGATCAAATTCAGCGCCGCTCCGGCACCTCTTTCAGGGCCCATTTTTTACGCTTGTGTTATGACTTGTTTCATGATTTGAATAGGCAGCCTTCTGGCCGGCCACAGAACTTCATTCCTTTTGATGTCAACCACTCCCTTGCGATTGATCCTTACTTCCGGCAGAAAATCGTTGGGGAGAAAGATGAACGTGTAGAGCGGATCGTGGAAAGGGTACCCACGACTCGACAGCAATTCCTTTAGCGCCGTTTCCTTCGCAGCGAGCTCCTTCAATGGCTCTTCCGACATCATGCCGCCGATCGGCAGGGGGAATTCGAAAATTACGTTTCCCCCTTCTATGGCTGCAATCCCTCCCCCCATCCGGACCACCCGGTTCACCGCCGAGGTCATCGCGTCAGGGTTCCTGCCGATCACGATGATCTGCAGGGCGGTGTTGAAAGTGGAGGCGATCCCTTCGATCCGGTCGGCATACCCCTCCAGGGCCCCGTTGGCGATCCATCTCCCGCGCCTGTCCAATGCGGCTACCCTGCAGACCCCATCCACGGCTGACAAATCTATCACGCCATCCCGGACAGGAAATTCCATCCATTTGATGCGCGTGATCACGGTGCTGACGAGTTTGATCACAGGAAAGGCAACGCTTTGCTTTTTCAACTTGCCTTTGAAAGGGATTTCAAAGTGTTCCCTCGTGACGCGCATGCGGTTTTCTTCTCCGGAAGAGATTGAAAAGCGTTTCCAGTCCGGTTCGGGAAACTGGGCGAGAAGAGCGCCTTTTTCGGCCACGATCCGGCCCTTGGAGATGACGAGTTCCGGCACGGGATCGTGAAGGTCATTCAGAACGAGAATGTCTGCATCTCTGCCGGGCGCGATTCCGCCGAGGCGATCCTCGAATCCGAAGTACGTAGCGGGATTGAGCGTGACCATCCGATAGGCCTCGACGGGATCGATCCCTTCCTCGATAGCCATCCTTACAAGATGATCGGTCATCCCGGACTGCAGCAGGTTCTCTGATATCTGATCTCGGGGCCGTAATCCCTGACCAGGATCAATCTGTGGACATCCTCCGGCAAAAACCGAGATCGGCATGATCTTCAGGTTATTCCTTTGAATTCTTTGAAGAAGGGAATTCATACAACTCCATGTAACCTTCCCTGAGACTTTTTGCCGCAGCGTGGACATCCGCCTTATACTCTTCTTCCTTTGAATGGGTGAGCCTGAAATTTCGCACGTCACTCTCGCTTCGTATAACGGAGCCGGCCGGAATCATCGTGTGGGAAAGGACGTTTGATTTCATCACAATGGCCCCGATTCCCACCCAAACACTATCCTCCAGAGTGGCGTTGTACAGCACGGATCGGAGGGCTAGGAAGCATCCTTCCCCTACGGTGCAGGGCCCATGGATGATCACGCCGTGGGCAACCGTGCACCGGGGTCCTATGACCACCGAAGTTCCTCCCCGGGAATGAACGACCACGCCGTCCTGAAGGTGGGTTTCGGCCTCGATGATCACAGGCTGGACCGCGCCGTCCTCTCCGATCTCGTCCGCACGGATCACAGTCAGAGGCCCTACATAAACTCTGGGACCCAGCTTGATCTTTCCAATAACCTGGGCACTCGGATCAACAAATGCCGTGGCATCGATCTCCGGCCAGTCTCCTGCGGGATTCGGTCTGATGCCTTGATGGGACATCACAGTTTTCATTCACTCCTCCTCAATGAGCATGGTCTTCTCGGTTGGTTTGCGACAAGAGGTGCCAGATCCACAAGCAATGAAGAGTAAAGAAAGGGCCGAAAAAGTCAAGTCTTTTGAACGCGCTCCTTCATGGGCCGGAGGCTGAAGGAGAAAGGGCGCGGTGCTTTGATATTGACACCCTCCCCAGGCCACTTTATAGTTCATTCCTGGAAAAAAAACTCCTCTTGACCGGATGGTTATCAAGTACCGCACATGCGCAAACATCGAGTGCGGCTTCCTTGGCGGCGAAACCATGGCCGACATTGCCAGGCTCCGGGCGAAATAGGAAGATCGGAGTCCCATGGCCGCAGGTCTTTTCACAGAGCCCCTCTTTCGGATCAGTGGCGACCGCATGCTGTTGGTGGCGTTCGGCGATATCATTGACCTCCGGGTCAACGAAAAAGTCCGCGCCATGACCGCGCTGCTGCACAAGACGCCGCCCGACGGCGTGGAGTTCGTGCTGCCCTCTTACGCCTCCTTGGCCTTGGTGTACGACCCCCTTGTCACCGGGCCGCAAGCGCTGCAAGAGACGGTGCGCGGACTCGTCACTCGCCTGGACAAAGCTGATGTCCCAGTGCCGCGCACCGTGGACATTCCCGTTTGCTACGGCGGGGAATTCGGCCCGGACATTCAGTTCGTCGCCGATTACCACGGTCTGTCCGTGCAAGAGGTCATCGCCATCCACAGCGCCCGACTCTACCATATTTACGCCATCGGGTTCGCCCCGGGCTTCTGTTATCTGGGCGGCCTTGACAAGCGCCTGCACACCCCGCGTTTGGAAACCCCTCGAACCAAGGTGGCGGCAGGCTCCGTGGGGATCGCCGAGGCCCAAACCGGCGTTTATCCGCTGAACAGTCCCGGCGGATGGCGACTCATCGGCCGCACCCCATTGAAGATATTCGATGCAAAAAGGGAACGACCGTTTCTGTATCAGGCAGGGGACAATCTCCGATTCGTGGCGATTTCGGAGGAAGAATACAGCCCGTTCACCGAAGAGGGCGGCCTGTAATGGAAACTTTCCGTGTACGCCGCCCCGGACCCTTCACCACCGTTCAAGACATGGGTCGTTTCGGATACCAGCACATGGGAGTGCCGGTTTCCGGTGCTCTGGATCCCTATGCCCACACCGTCGCCAACCTGTTGGTGGGCAACGAGCCGGATTGTGCGACTCTGGAAATCACCTTCATGGGCCCGGATCTGGAGGTCCTGGATACGGCTGATATCGCCGTCACCGGGGCTGCAATGGGTTTGACCCTAAACGGTCAGAATGTTTCCCAATGGACCACCCTGCGCGTCCGCAAATGCGACAGGGTGCGTTTCGGGCAGGCGGCAGGCGGCTGCCGCGCCTATCTGGCAGTTACCGGAGGTTTCGACGTTCCCGAGGTCATGGGGAGCCGTTCGACTTATGTGAGCGGCGCCATCGGAGGTTTGAGCGGCCGAGCTCTCCAAGCAGGCGACATCCTTGTGCGCGGCCCGGGCCGGCTGATTGCCAAACAACGGCGTCTGCCCCGACCCCCACTTTATCCTTCCGAAATTCATCTGAGGGCCATTCCCGGACCCCAGGACGGTTGTTTCGCCTCAAGCCTCAACACCTTTTTTTCTTCCCTCTACACGGTCACCGACAAGGTCAACCGCATGGGCTATCGCCTGCAGGGGCCGGTATTGGATCGGGAGCCGGACGCTCCCAAAAGCATTATTTCCGAACCAAGCGTTCACGGAAACGTCCAGGTGCCGCCGGACGGCCAACCCATTATCCTGATGGTGGAACAGACGATCGGCGGATACACGAAAATCGGCACCGTTGTGACGGCGGACCTTTTCAGAATCGCCCAGGCCCGCCCCGGGCACCGGGTGCGCTTCCATCGGGTCACCCTCGAGGCCGCCCACGAACACTACAGGGAATGGAAGCAGCTCCTTGGCACCCTTCCGGAAGCATTAGAGATATTGTAAAGCTTCCTGAGGGCGTCCTTGCGGGCATCAGGATCTCCGGGAGAGATCCAATCGTTCTGCAGCCGAATGAAAAAAGAAAGGAGCATTCTATGAAAGACGTTGATTACATGGCGGTGGCTGAAAAAGTGATGACGCAGATCAAGGAAGGCGCGTTTCTCACGGTCAAGGCTGGGGAGGGCTTTAACATCATGACGATTGGTTGGGCCCTAATCGGGTATGTGTGGCGAAAGCCGGTCTTCACCGTGCTGGTGCGCACATCAAGGCACACCTTCGGTTTCATTGAGAAGGCCGCGGACTTCACGGTCACCGTGCCCACCACGGACATGCGCGACGCCCTCATGTTCTGCGGAACAAAATCAGGAAGGGATGTAGACAAGTACAAGGCGTGCAACCTGACGCTTGCCGAGAGCCGCATGGTTCACTCGCCCATTATCAAAACGCCCGCAATCCATTTTGAGTGCAAGATTCTCCTCAAGATCCCCATGGATCCAGAACGCCTGGACAAGGCATATGAGTCCCTGTATCCCGCAAAGGACTACCACACGCTCTACTTCGGAGAGATCGTCGCGTGCTATCAAACGGATTAGAAGATGATTCGGGAGGAGTTTGAACGCCGCATTCTCCATGGTCTTTGCTCTGAGTGGAAGACCAAGGCCCATCAGTTGAGGCCCTCTGAAAGCAGTGGCTTTGTCCAGCCCCTGTTTGCAATCCGTGATCTCAAGAGCAAGTGGGGATACTGGTCGCCCGAGAAACGAGAGATCTCTTTAAGCGCGGATCTCGTTTACAACCATTCCTGGGGGGCTGTGAGGGAGGTGCTTTTTCACGAAATGGCCCACCAGTTCGCAGAGCAGGTGCTTCATGGCCGCAACGAGCCGCCCCACGGGCCCAGCTTCCGCAGGGCCTGCCACGTGCTCCGCGCAAACCCCAGAGCATCAGCCGGTCACCCTCTCCCGGATCAAAGGCTTTCCGGTGAACCGGGCGGCCGGGAGCTCAGAATCCTTTCCAAGATCAGGAAATTGATGGCCCTTGGCCGGAGCGAAAACGCCTTTGAAGCGGAAGCCGCCATGGCCAAGGCTCATGAGCTTCTCAGGAACCATCGCCTGCATGGAGGCCTTGGACCGGAAAAGGAGAACTTCATGAGCGCTCTTCTGGGGAAGCCGGCCCTTCGCCATTACCAGGAACATTACGCTCTTTCCGGCCTTCTTCAGGATTTCTATTTTGTCTATGGTGTCTGGGTTCCTGCCTATGCTTTGGACAGAGCCGGGATGGGAATGGTCCTGGAGATCACCGGCAGGATGCACAACGTCAAGACAGCCAGTTATGTCCATGATTTTGTCACGCGATTCATCGAGGACCGGTGGAAAGACTATGGGGGTCCAGGCCGTCTGAACCGCCACCGGAAAACGGACTTCAGCCTGGGTATCATTGAAGGATTCCGAAAAAAACTGGCACAAGGCTCCAGTATCGGCAAAGATCCCGGCAGCGGCTTGTCACTCCTTGCCCTGAAGGACAGGGACCTGGAGCGCCAGGTCGCTCACCGGTATCCTCACTTGAGGAAAATCCGAGGCAGGCCCGTGAGAAGGGACGCCAAGATCATTCGCGACGGTATCGCCGTGGGCCGAAACCTGATCCTCCACAGGGGGATCGAAGAACCGGCAAACTGGGAGATCCGGAGGCTGCCCGCTCCTCATTTGAAAAGGTAAGTGCAGGCGGCAACGGCTGCGATCACGGCAAAGAGGTCGGCAGTCAGGGCTGCCGCCAGGGTGTGGCGGATGCGCCGGATCTGCACGGCGCCGAAATAAACTGCCAGAACATAAAAGGTGGTTTCCGTCGACCCTTGAAGGGTGGAGACCAGGTAGCCTGTGTAGCTGTCAGGGCCGACGGCAGGGTCCTGAATAATGGATGCCAGTATGCCGTAAGCGCCAGAACCGGAAAGCGGCCGCATGAGCGCCATGGGCAACGCCTCGGCCGGCAATCCCACGCGGCCTGTCCAGGGACCGAGCCCGTTCACCAAGGATTCAAGGGCGCCGCTCGCCCGGAACATGCCGACGGCCACCAAAATGGCCACCAGGTAGGGAATGATGCGGACAGCCACTTGAAAACCCTCCTTGGCGCCCTCCACAAAAACCTCGTATACCTTCACCCGCCGCACCACTCCAAACACGAGGAAGCCTGCCATGAGGCAGGGAATAATCCACGGCGAAATGAGCTTGCCATAAATCAACGCCAAGGGGATCATCCCCACGAGAAGAGCGATGGCCGAAAGGCTGACCCATAGAGGACAGGCTTCGCTGAAGTCTTCCATGGCTTCGGTCGCCCTCTCTTCGGGCTTCTTTTCATTCCCATCAAGGGTTCCTTCCTGAACCTCGCCGCGCTTGTCCTGAAAAAACCGGCTGTAGGCTTTGGCTGCGACGACGGCCACAGCCGTGGAGCATAGGGTGGCAAAAAGGGTGGTGGGAAGAATTCCTGCAGGATCGCCCGATCCTGCCGCTGCTCTCAGCGCGATCACCCCTGTGGGCAACAAGGTGATGCTGGAGGTGTTGATGGCCAGGAAAAGCGCCATGGAATCTGTTGCGGTTCCCTGCCGGGGATTGAGCTTGTTGAGTTCCTGCATGGCCCGGATGCCGAAAGGTGTCGCGGCATTTCCAAGGCCCATGGCATTGGCTGATAAATTCAGGATCATGGCGCCCATGGCCGGGTGCCGGGCAGGGACTTCAGGAAAGAGTCGCACCATGAGGGGCCGGATGAGGGCAGCGAGAATCCTCAACAGCCCTCCGGCTTCAGCCACTTTCATCAGCCCCAGGAACAGGGTCATGACCCCGATCAGCCCCAGAGCCAGTTCCACGGCTCCGGCAGCAGAGTCAATCACGGCTCCGGACAGGCTCTCCATCGGGGATGCGCCGTCCCCGGCCCATTGGATCTGGCGCCAGGCGGCTGTTACAAAAGCCACAAGGACAATCCCCAAGAAAGCTACATTCATGAAGGTTTATGAGACTGCTTGTGATACGTAAGATTAGGCCTTTC
The DNA here is from genome assembly GCA_046481735.1 of Desulfatiglandales bacterium. Taxonomy (GTDB): domain Bacteria; phylum Desulfobacterota; class DSM-4660; order Desulfatiglandales; family HGW-15; genus JAFGDM01. Next base: position 11,299 of record JAWOJI010000513.1, read on the forward strand.
CGCAGCAACTGCCCGGGCCGGCGCAACCGGCGTGCCCGGGCGGACTGCCGCAGCAGGAGGTATCTCCTGCTCCGGGCAAACCGGATTTTTTGGCACCCGAAAGGGAGGACACGGAAGAGAGCATTTTCTTCACTTTGCCGCTCCCGCAGGAGGCGCACTGGACATCCTCCACCGACGAGGAGACGAGCACCTCGCTCACCTTTCCGCATTCAAGACAAAGGTAATCAAAAAGGGGCATCTTCAACCTCCAGAATTCTGTAGGCAAAAAAACAAGGTGGCCGTCGCATCCCGCCGGCCGTTCGCTGGCTTATCCCACATTTCTTTGGGCAGGATTGGGGCACTTCTCAGGTTCCGGATGCGTCAGCTCTCCCCGGTACTCATGGATGGCTTTCTGAAGCGTTTTCACGGCCAGCCTTATGCAATGCTGCTTCTGGTCGGGAATCTCTATCAATTCCCTGAAAACGTCCCGGTCCTTCACCTGCAACGCTTCATCGAGGGTTTTCCCTTTGACCAGATCCGCCAAAGCCATGGCCGCTGATATGGCGCCGGGGCATCCGAGCACCTGGTACTTCGCGTCCCTGATGCGGCCGTTTTCCATTTTGAGATAGCATTTCATGGTATCGCCGCAAGGCCCGGTCAGTTCGGTAACCTGATCCGGGTCCGGGATCACGCCCATATTGGCCTTGGCCAGGTAATAGTCGATGGCCCGCTCCGCATACCCTGAACCGGAAAGCAGGTCGCGGACCATCTTCAGATCCTGTTGTGTGTTTTGCTCATGTTGCGTCATGTTCATTCCCTCAGTGCACACATCCCCCACCAGCCCCATGGCCGGCGCATGTTTGGTCCAGGGTGAAAACCGGAAGGAACCCCGATTGGATCAGTTTCAGGTTTTCCCCAATGGAACCCTCCACCGCCCGGTAGACTTTGACTCCTGCCGCATTCAATTTGGACAGAGCGCCGCCGCCGATTCCTCCGACCACAACGGCGTCGACCCGCCTGCCGCCTAATGCATTCAGGGGCTGGCATCTACCGTGGTGGTGTTCCCGGTCTCCGTTTACAAGCACTTCAAAGGAGCCCTTTTCACTGTCCATGACAATGAATTGGCTTGCCGATCCAAAATGCCCATAGATCCTGCTTTCGAGGCCCTCGTCCTCTTGTGTTGGAAACGCGATAATCATCCGGTCCTCCTCATTTTTCATCCTCTCTCTTGTCACGGAACCTTGTTTTATTATACTAATGCTGTGTCTCAGTCAAGGACAATTCCAGGAGGGATCAGAATGAACCGGTTCAGGACCATATACAAAGTTGTGAAAAGCAAACCCGCCATAGAAGGAGCCGGAGTGCACCTGAAACGGGTGTTCGGCCACAGCCAGGTTCCTCTTTTCGACCCCTTTCTCCTCCTGGATGATTTCCGGTCCGACAATCCTTCCCATTACCTCAAAGGATTTCCGTGGCATCCCCATCGCGGCATCGAGACCATCACCTATGTCCTCCGCGGAAGGGTAGAACACGGCGACAGCATGGGAAATACGGGCGTCATTTCCCCGGGAGATGTTCAATGGATGACTGCAGGGAGCGGCATCATCCACCAGGAAATGCCCAAAGGGGATCCGGAGGGGTTCATGGGCGGATTTCAACTTTGGGCAAACCTGCCGGCCTCCGGCAAAAGGATGAATCCCCGGTACCGGGATGTGAACAGCGATCATATCCCGGAAGTGGTCCTGGAACAGGGGACCAGGGTCAGAGTGATTTGCGGAGAGGTCTCAGGCCAAAAAGGGCCTGTCCGAGACATCGTCATCGACCCGGAGTATCTGGATGTCACCGTCCCGCCTGAGACCGAATTTTCCCACCCCACCAAGCCGGGGCACAAGGTTTTCGCCTATGTGATTGGAGGAGCAGCGTACTTCTGTCAGGAAAAGAAACCCTTTGTTTACGAAGTGGAAGGAGCCAATTACTTTGACATGGACACAGACCCCCTTATTGGAAACGAAACGCTCGTCCTTTACGGTGACGGCGAGAAGATCGTGGTCTCCACGGAAAAGCAACCGGTTCGATTCCTGCTCGTGTCAGGCAGGCCCCTTGGCGAACCGGTCGCCTGGTATGGGCCCATCGTCATGAACACCCAGGCGGAACTGGAAGCCGCCTTCGATGAGTACCGGCACGGCACTTTCATCAAACACCGGCGTCCCTGAACCCTCAACAAAAGGGCTCTCTTGACGGTTTCGCCTCAGGGGAGGCCCGCTCGTCAACAGGAAAAGGAGGATGAATTGAACAAGCTTCGTTACCTTCTTCTTGTGGCGGTTGCCTTAACCGCCGGCATCGCAGGAGGCATGATCTCAACAAGGTTTCTCCAGGGATTTTCGGAGGAGGACATCCACCACAGAAACATCGTCGTTGCTCACGAATTTCACCTTGTCGATGAAGAAGGCAAGCAACGCTGGCTGCTCACAGTTTCCAAGGATGGAGAGCCGGCCCTGACCTTTGTGAACAAGAGCGGCTGGGCGCCCATGGCAATGGGAATCAACAGAGAGGGTGTTCCCTTTTTCAATATGGTCCTGGAACCCAACCAAAGCGGCGGCCCCTCCATCGTTCTGATGGACAGCCGGATGAAAAGCCGCGCTCTTTTGGGCCTGAGCAAAGAAGGGGAGCCGCAGCTTGCTTTTCTCGACCATGCCGGGCAAAGACGCCTGGCCATGGGATGTGTGGAATTTCCCAACCCTTTGACCGGAGTTCAAGAAAAACGACCGTGCTCCTCCATCACCCTTTTTGATGAACAGGGAAAGGTCCTCTGGTCTGCACCGGAATTTAAACCTCTGCCCATTACGCTTTCCTCTGCCGGATCGCAGCCTCAGATGCCGTGAGAGCCCTTGCCATCCGGGGAGGGGACAGTAAGACAAAAAAGCCGGGACATGGTCCCGGCTTTTTTCATTCTTTAAGACCCTGTCAATGAACCATGATTTTCTTGGTCTTGGAATCTTCCTTTTTTGGGAGCAAAACCGTCAGGACCCCATCCTTGTATGCGGCATCCACTTTGTCTTCATGAACATCACCGGGAAGCTTGAAGCTCCTTGAAAAAGAGCCGCATCTGGTCTCCTTCATATAGTAGTTCGCATCATTTTCTTCCTTGGAGGATTCTTTCTTTCCGCTGACGGTTACATAACCACCGTCAATGGTCACGGAAATGTCGTCCTTGTTGATTCCAGGAAGATCAGCGGTCAGGTAATAATTCCCTTCCTTTTCATAAAAATTGACGGCAGGGGTCCACTCCTCTCCTAGATCTCTTCGCCATTCAGGCCAGAGACGATCAAAGAACACGTCGCCCCACCCTTCGGTCCCAAAAGGGGTCATCCAAGAAGGCCTTCGAATGTGTCTGGTCAATGCTTTTTCCATCTTCAAAATCCCCCTTTCTGTCTAATTTCATTCAAAGAATTAATCACACCCCCACCGTTGTCAAGAGGGATAAGGCCATGCTTGAACCTGAGGTGGGAGTGGGGTATAGAAAGCGTATGGAGCGATATCGCGGAATCAGGAATATTCCCGCAGAAGAGTACATCCGGATGGTGAAAGACATTTTTTCCACCGTGACGAGCCGTTATGATTTCCTCACCCACCTGCTCAGCCTTTGGCGGGACATTTCCTGGCGCCGCTTTGCAGCCAAGAAAATTCGACAAGGCGAGACCTGTCGCCTTCTCGACGTGGGGACGGGAACAGCGGATCTTGCCATTGAAATGGCCTTGAGAAATCCCAGGTGTTCTGTTGCAGCCATGGATTTCATGGCGGAGATGATGGAACTTGGCGCGGGCAAGATAAAAAAAAAGGGGCTCCTGGGCAGGGTCAGCCTTGTCCGGGGGGATGCCCTCGACATGCCCTTTCCATCGGGAACCTTTGATGCAGCCTCCATTGCTTTTGGGATTCGAAACATCCCGGACAAGAACAAGGCTCTCCGAGAAATGGGGAGGGTGGTAGCCCCGGGCGGCCGGGTGCTTGTGCTGGAAATGACCCGTCCTGCCCCCGGCTTTTTCGGCCGGCTCTATGCGTTATATCTCAAGAGAATCCTGCCCCAGGCGGCCCGGGTCTTTTCATCGAACCATGCAGCTTATCGGTACCTGGCAGATTCCATCTTCAACTTTCCAGACCCTTCGGATTTCTCCGATATGATGAGAAGGGCCGGGTTTTCCTCCGTGGAGTCCTATTCGCTCACCTTCGGGATCACCCATCTTTTCGTGGGGAGTATACAGGCCCAAAGCGCACGGCCCAAGGTGCAGAGGACAGTAAGCAGTATGCAGTAGGAAGTAAGGACTAGTAGATCGTTCAGGAAACAACGCTCCAATGCTGTCATTTCGAGCGCAGCGAGAAATCTTCGCGATAGCAGGCGCATAGAAAGATCTCTCCCTGCGGTCGAGATGACGACTTAATTCGTGAACGCTCTACTAGGACGACTCCTGACGCCTTATGTGGTTGCCTCCGTCAGACGGTGAATCCGAGGACGCTGCTTAAGGGGTGGGAGGGTTTCGGGGGCTTGACTACAGACTGCTCACTGCCTACTGCTTACTCCTTACTGCTTCGGGCTATCCGCACTTGGTGAAGCCGCAAAAATGACAGGTCATACAGCCTTCTTCGAAGCTGATCGTTTGGCCGCACTCCGGGCAGGTGCCGCCGCGAAGGCTGTTTTCATGCTTATGCCCTCCCTTGCCCGCCTTCTTGTCCCTGAGATATCGCTTGTCCAGCACCCGGCTGATGGCGTCAGGAATGGAAAGCACCAGGCCGTCCTTGGAAAAAACAGGATGCTCGCCGCAAATGCCCCTGAGCTGCTCCACCACCTTGTCCACGGGCACCCCCGACCTGAGAGCCAAAGAAACCAGCCTGCCGATGGCTTCCGTTTTCGCTGTCGTCGATTTCCCGGACTTTCCGATGGTTGCGAACACCTCAAAGGGTTTGCCCTCGAATTCGGTGACCGTGACATACAGGTTGCCCATGCCTGTCACCACTTTGGTGGTGAAACCGTCCAGCGTCTCCGGTCGATCTTTTACGTCCGGCATGAGGGGTTTTATATCCCTGCCCTGGTCCTCCACACTCAGAACCTGGTTCTCTTTGCTTCCGTCCCGGTAGATCGTGACGCCCTTGCATCCCAGCTCATAGGCAAGGTTGTACACCTTCAACACGTCTTCCACCGTGGCATCCCTCGGGAGATTAACCGTTTTTGAAACAGCATTGTCCGTGTGTTTCTGGAAAGCGGCCTGCATGCGCACATGCCATTCGGGTGTGACGTCATGGGCTGTAACAAAAACGTCCCTCACGTCCTTGGGAATGCCGTCCATATGCCGGATGCTTCCTTTCCGAGCGACGCCTTCCATGAACTCCTGGGAGTAGAATCCCCGTTCTCTTGCGACCCGTTCAAAGTAAGGGTTGGTCTCCACCAGTTCGTCATTGTCCATGACGCGCCGGACAAAGCTGAGAGCAAACAAAGGCTCAATGCCGCTGGAACATTCGGCAATAATGCTCAGGGTTCCTGTAGGCGCAATCGTGGTCGTGGTCGCATTGCGAAAGAGGCTCTCCTGCCTACCCTTGAAAACGCTTTTTTCAAGGTTCGGGAACACCCCTCTTTCTCTCCCCAAGGCAACGGAGGCTTCCCGGGCCTCCTCTCGGATGAAAGCCATCACCTTCTCCGCCACAACCAGGGCCTGTTCCGAATCATAGGGAACCCCTAGTTGGAAGAGCATGTCGGCAAACCCCATAACACCGAGGCCGATTTTTCGATTCCCTCGGGCCATCTTTTCTATTTCAGGCAGCGGATACTCGGACATGTCAATGACGTTGTCCAGGAAGCGAACCGACCGCCACACGATTTCTCTGAGCCCTTCAGAGTCCACGGAAGCGCTTCCCTCCCCCCTGGCAGACACGAACTTGGCAAGGTTCACGGAGCCCAGGTTGCAGGTCTCCATGGGCAGTAGCGGCTGCTCCCCGCAAGGGTTTGTGCTCTCGATTTCGCCCAGGGCCGGTGTGGGATTATCCCGGTTGATCCGGTCCAGGAAGATGACCCCTGGATCCCCGTTCTCCCAGGCCTGATAGACGAGGAGGTGATAGACCTCTTCGGCGTCCAGTTCACCGGCTTTCTGAGAGTCTCTCGGGTCAATGAGATCGTAGGGTTTGCCCTGACCGAGCGCATCCATGAAAGCGTCCGTCACGCCCACCGAGATGTTGAAGTTGTTCAGCTCACGGTGATTCTTTTTGCAGGAGATGAACTCCACAATGTCGGGGTGATCCACCCTGAGGATGGCCATGTTGGCGCCTCTTCGAGTGCCGCCCTGTTTGACCTGCTCTGTGGCGGTGTTGAAAATCTTCATGAAGGACACAGGGCCCGAGGCGATGCCTCCGGTCGTTCCCACCTTGCTGTTCTTTGGCCGCAGCCGAGAGAATGAAAAGCCTGTTCCGCCGCCTGACTTGTGGATCATGGCCGCATTCTTCAGGGCATCGAAAATCCCCTCCATGCTGTCTTCCACCGGCAGGACAAAGCACGCGGCGAGCTGCCCCAGTCTTCGGCCCGCATTCATCAAGGTGGGCGAGTTGGGGAGGAATTTGAATTCGGTCATCATCCTGTAAAAGGCTTCCTCCATCTCCTTTACATGGCTCTCATCGCCGTAAGCCGCCTCGGCCTTTGAAATGTGGCGAGCGACCCTTCTGAACATATCCTCCGGGGTCTCAATCAGCCGGCCTTCAGGGTCTTTTCGGAGGTAGCGTCTCTCCAGAACGGTCCTTGCGTTTTCGCTCAGCACGAGACTTTCTTTCTTAATGAACACGGAGCTGGCGAGTTTCAGGTTCTGCGTCTTCGTGACCCCGTATTCCTTTAGCTTGTCTTCAATGATCCTTTCGAGAAGCGGGATCGTAATGGTCTGAAGTTCCCTCTTTCCTATTTCTTCCCTCAGGGAGCGGCTGATGTCCATGGCTTGATCCGTGCTGATGCAGTTCATCCCGGTCAACGCGTCGGAGAGGCGCTGGTCGTCCCACCGGAAGGACGCAAGATCCAGCACCTCTTCATCTTTGATCCGCGCATTTCTTTCTTGAGCCATGGAAATCCTCCTGGAAGAACTCTGCTTCGGTCGCTTTGTGGTTCGTCGTTTTTCCGAATTGCCACAAGGAAAGGAAGCTAGGTCTTTTTCAATCGCACCGTTGCTTTTGAAACCCACATTTACTGCCCAAAGCAATATCTAGTGACGGATTACAATAATAGACCTCAAGATATGGTGCGTCAACAATTTTATTCCTGCACAAAAGCCAGCAAGGCGGATTTCATGCAGGGGATTGGCGCCTGGACTTTATCCTGGTGCGATGCTAAGAGGATGAAGGCGGGCATTTTCAAAAAGAAGCAAAAATCTTCTTTGAAAGGAGGCGGCCATGAACCTTTCGGAGATCCAGAACGCACTTGAGGCGTGTGATTTTTTCAAAGGATTGGAAAAATCCCTTCTCCACGAAATTGCCGGCTTGGGACGCGTTGAAGTATATGAGCCCGGTCAATACATTTACCGGCAAGGCGAGTCCGGGGAGTGGATTTACATCATCGCAGAAGGCCATGTCTATTTGGAGCGGGCCCTGGACTTGGGTCCGAGAAAGGGGAGCGTGGTGGTTGCCATGCTGGGAAAGGGCAAGGTTTTGGGGTGCTGGTCCACCCTCCTTGGCAAATCCCACAAGTATATGTGTTCTGCAGCGTGCGATAAACGAACCAGAGCCATCGCGGTAAAAGGCTCTGAGCTGCGTGCCATGATGCTGCACAATGCAGGCATCGGATTTCATGTGCTTGAGAATCTTTGCTTCACCCTGCGCGAGAGGATTCAGGGTGTTTACGGCGCCATGGAAAGAATCTAGATGAAATCTGCCCCGTCAGATCTCATAAGAGGATAGACCGATGAGCAATGATGAGGCCGTTGAGATTGAGGCGATCCTGCAGGATGTGTCGCTTTGTTTGAAAGACTTCGGAAAAGAAAAAGGCCGTCTGATCCCCATCCTTCAGACGATCCAGCAGAGGCACGCGTACCTGCCCCATGAAGCGATCCAAATCGTTGCCGACCATATTGGACTCGCAGCCTGCGAGGTGTATGGCGTGGCCACCTTCTATAACCAGTTCCGCTTTCACCCGCCCGGGAAACACCCCATCAAGGTCTGTCTTGGCACCGCCTGCCATGTTCGGGGAGGAGGGATCATTCTGGAAAACTTTGAGAGAAAACTCGGGATCCACGATGGGGAAACCACGGCGGACAAGGAATTCAGCATTGAGCGGGTCGCCTGCGTGGGCTGTTGCGCCCTGGCCCCTGTGGCGGTCGTAGGTGAGCAGGTCCACGGGCACATGGCGCCCAGCAAAGTGGAAGGGTTGGTCCTCGGGTTTGAGATAGAAAAGCAAAAGCAGGAAAGAGAAAAAGCCGAACATGATTCCTGATCCGCGCAACAAGGCCGTGGACCAAGTTTTCCGCGCCCTCCTGGAGGAGGCAATGAGGCGGCGCAAGCAATTCAGGGAAGCCGCTTTGCCCAAAATCCACATCGGGTTGGCGACTTGCGGCATTGCCTCGGGCGCCCTGGAAACCAAAAACGCCTTTGAGGCCGCCCTGGCCGAGCGGGGCTTGACCGCTTTGATCCATCCCATGGGATGCATGGGGCATTGCTATGCCGAACCCGTGGTCATCGTGGAAAACCCGGGGTTCCCCCCCATCCTTTACTATAAGGTTACCCCGGGCAAGGCCGGGATGATCGTGAAATCTTATCTGGAACAGGGAGACCCTCTTTTTGAGCATCTTCTGGGCGCCATGGAACAAAACGATCTCATCCCCCCGGTCATGGACTTTCCCAGGTTCAATCAGGAAAGGCGGGTTGTCACGGAAAAATGCGGAATCATCGACCCGGAAGACATCTACGAGTACCTTGCCGAAGGGGGCTATGCCGCTCTGGCTGATGCCCTAGGCCAGGCCCCGGAAAACATCATCCGGGAGATTGCCGATTCCGGATTAAGAGGCCGTGGGGGCGCCGGGTTCCCCACAGGTCAGAAATGGATGCTCGCAAAAAACGCAGACAGCCCTGAGAAGTTCATCATCTGCAATGCAGACGAGGGGGATCCCGGCGCTTACATGGACAGGACAATCCTGGAGAGCAACCCCCACCAGGTCTTAGAAGGCATGGCCCTTTGCGCTTATGCGGTGGGCGCGGGCAAAGGCATCCTTTACGTCAGGGCCGAATATCCCCTGGCCGTGAAAATACTGACCCACGCTGTCGAGCAGGCAAAAGACCTCGGGCTTCTGGGAAAAAATATCCTCGGAGGCGATTTTGACCTGGAGATCGAGCTGTTCCAGGGATCCGGCGCCTTTGTATGCGGCGAAGAGACAGCTCTGATTCAATCTATAGAAGGGAACAGGGGCATGCCCTGCCATCGACCCCCGTATCCGG
>JAWOJI010000013.1:0-3440 GCA_046481735.1 Desulfatiglandales bacterium
GGCCTGGCCGATGCTCGCGACGGATGAGGTGGTCACCAGGGCGATGAAGGCCAACAGGATGGCGTTGGATTTCAGGGTCAATCGAGCTGCCAGGAGGATTCCCTCAAGGCTCAGGGTCAGAGAGCCCACATGGGCCAAAGGCTCCCCGTCCATGCTCCAGGGCAGGATCAACCAGAAAAACCCTACAAATCCGTTGACCAAGAGGATTCGTTTTGCCACCGAGGCAAAAGGAAGACGAGCCAATGTCAAGAGGACCGTCGATATTAGAAGGGCCGCCGCCAATGTGTTGAATCGCACCGCCGAGGCGACGATGAAGGCATAGATCGTGGCGACGATAATCTTGAGGCGAGGATCAAGACGGTGAAAGCAGGAGTTGCCGACGGCATAAGCTTCGCTGATCATGATCGAGAGATTTGTCCGGCTTTGCGCCGGAAATGAAGGTAGGCCACAAGTCCTACCAGCCCGAATATGTACCCGATGCCTCCGATCACGTCCCGCACGTTCGGTCCCTGTTGTTGCTGGGATTGGGTCAGGAGCTTCATCATGGGAGCAAGTTTTCTGTCAAGAGCCCGGTCAACGGCGTCTTCGATCTCTTGCAGATTCCGTGGGGATCCCTGCGCCGGTTGCTCGGCTTCGAGGCTCCCGGAGGGGCCGGCGGTTCTTGAACCATCGGGAGAAGTGCCTGCCCCTTCTTTGACATCAAACTCCTCTTCGCTCACCGTCCATTCGCCCTTGTGACCCATGCCGGCGATCAACTCAATTCGCAGGGAGGCCATGCAGGGGAGCTTGAATGAGAATTCTCCCTTGTCGTCGGTGGCGCCTTCCAGGAGCTTGTCGCCGGATTGGGCGTCATAAACAAGGACGTTTCCTCCTTTCACCGGCTTCCCGCCGCTGAACTTGCTTTCCGTATGAACCACGTCTCCTTCGACCCAGGCAAAGACCGTGACGCGATGGGCAAAGGCGCCGGAAAAGGGCAGGGTCAGGGAAAGAATGAATGAAGCCATGAAAAAAAAACGCTTCGCCCCGAGGTGCACGGCACTCTCCTTTTTTGGTATCATTCTAGCTCTATGAAACCATGATGATGATCAAGTCTCTCTTTCTTTTGCTCCAAGGCTCCCAGACTGGTCTTTTTTGAAAAGACGGCGCCTACCCACCAGTCGCTCAAGAAAGAGAGCCATGATCCTCAGAGCTTTTTGAAACAGCTAATGCTCGGTTTTGCCCCACCGGTCGGGGAGAAGCTCAGGTTGCACTTTTTTCAGGAAAAGAACAAGGAAAACAGTGATGATCCCCTCGATAACCATGACCGGAATATGGGCGACAACGACCAGGCCGGCCACTTCCAGAAAACCCTGTTCCGTGAACCTCAGGGCCAGGGCCACGATCATTCCGCTGAGAAGCACGGAGAGCGCGCCCACGGCAAATGCTGCAAAAATGGAGCAGCCTCTGTTCTTGCGGATAAAGGGGGCAAAGCAAAAACAGCATATCACCGCCGGGAGGGCCATGACGACCGTGTTAACACCCAAGGTCGTGATGCCGCCGAACTGGAAAAACACCGCCTGAAGGATCAGGGCCACCAGGATGGCCGGAAAGGCGGCCCAACCGAGGAGCAGGCCGACCGCACCGTTGAAAATCAGGTGGACACTTGCAGGCCCGATGGGCACATGGATCAGGGAAGCCACAAAAAAGGAAGCCGACAAAATGCCGGCCCGGGCGATCTGATCGTAATCGAGCTTTTTAAGCCCTACACCTGTGCCGACGGCCGCCAGGGCTGCGCCCCCGGCCAGCACCGGCAAGGACAGAATGCCTTCGGAGATATGCACCGGCCGATACCTTATAGAGCCATGATTTTCACAATAACTTCTCTAAATCCCTCCTGCCCTCCCTTTGCAAAAGGGAGGAAGTACCCTTCTTTGGAAAAGAGGGGATAGGGGAGATTTCCGAGAGCATGTAAATCCAAGTTTTGCAACTGTTCATATAAGGGGTTGATACAGGTGGTGCTACTGCCAGGGTTCGAATTTCACCCAGATCACAGCGCCGAGTTCCACGTCCTTTTCCTCACCATTGTGCTTGAGCTTGTAGTCCGCCTCGCTCAAGGCCCCGAATCCCCACCATCCGGCTCTGGGGACCGCGTAGGTGAAGAGGCCGTTCTGGTCGGCCTTGATCGTCTGGGTGACCATGTAATCGGTGGGGGCTTTGGCTTTGCCCTGGGCATTGTAATATTCCACTTCGACCTCTGCGAAAGGCACGGGCTTGCCGTCCACCTTGACGATTCCCTGGAACACGTTCCCTGCATACAGGGCATAGGGCTTTGATAGGGGGACAATTTCGGTTTTCAGCCCCACTTCCTCTTCCCAGCCTTCGTCGTCGCCGAAGGCGGTGACCACGGTCTTGGTGTAATGAACGATAAAACAATCCTCTGCAGGCTCCCAATAGGGCTCTGGCTCCATGTAAAACATATAAACTCCGGGCTTCTTGAGCTCATAGTCGGTTTCCCAGGCCTTTTGACCCATGACCTTGATCTCCTTGAGCGTTGCCAGGAGATCCTGTTTTTCGCCATTGGCCATAACACCGAAGACTTTAGGCTTAACCAATTCCATTCCCACGAGTTCAAAGGGATGGGAAAAGGAGAGCTTCAGGTTGACCTTTCTGTTTTTCCCCTCCATAACCATGTTGTCGGAGGGGGTCACCATTCCGAAATGGGCCGCTGCCGGCGTTGCCAAAAACAGACCTGCACAAAGGACCGCAAAGAATTTGCCCAATGCTTTCATCATCTTTTCCTCCTTCAAACAAAAAAACCACGAACGCCTCGTCTTTGTGTGACGATCAGCCTTCGTGGCTTACATTTTTTTTCCTGCTTTGGTGACGGGGACATGCATCTTCATGATGCATCTGCGATTGTCTCTTACTCCACCGCAACAGGACTTGTCAATGATTTAATTTTTCACCCAAAATGTTGATGATCTCGTAAGAAGCCGTCAATATAAAGTTAATCATGGGAGTGGTCGTGAGGCGCCTTTTCATGATCCGGGTGGTCGTGGCCATGAGAGCCATGGTTCCCGGTATGGTCGTGTCCGTGATCGTTTTCCCTTCCATCGTGAGCATGCGGATGACTGTGCTCATGGTTATGGGGATGATCGTGTGAATGACCGTGTTTATGCTCGTGCTTCTTGCCACTGTGATCATGTTTGTGGTCGTGTCTGTGCTTGTGATCGCCTTCCATTGCTTGTTCTCCTTTCCAAGAATGCTATTAAGATCCGAATATTCTCGCCCAGATGCCTTTGAAGAAATCACCGACAGCCCTGAAAAAGCGAGTGAACAAACCGGCTTTATCCACTTCAGAGACGGTCACCATGTTTCCGCCGGCGACAGGTTTGTGGTCAAAGACAATTTGGACGGTTCCTACTTTCATGCCTTGTGGGATAGGCGCCCGGAGGTTTTCA
>JAWOJI010000014.1:0-3025 GCA_046481735.1 Desulfatiglandales bacterium
CACGGCTCACGGCGCAAGGGAATGAGCCCTTTGACCGTTCACCATGGGCCTTGTATTGCTTTCTTAGCTCAGCATGTCTTTCCGTGTACCGTGCGCCCTACGCTTCACACCTGTCTTTACTCTTCGTTCTTTGCTCCGTGCACCTTGCTCCATGCACCTCGCACCGTCTATACTTTCAGTCTCCATCCGTATGGATCGTCCTTTTCACCATACTGGATCGCCACGATCTCGTTGTAGAGCTTCGTGGAAAGGTCCCCCATTTTTCCTCCCGCAACGATGTAATCGGCGCCCTTGTACGTAATCAGGCCCACCGGAGAGATTACCGCTGCGGTTCCTGTCCCGAAGGCCTCTTTGAGGGTTCCCTGCCGGGCTGCAGCAATGACCTCGTCTATGCTGAGGGACCGCTCGGACATCTTTATTCCCCATTTTCTGACGATCTGAATCACCGAATCCCTCGTGATCCCTGGAAGAATGCTGCCCGTGAGGGGTGCGGTGATGACCTCATCCCCGATCACGAAGAACATGTTCATGGTTCCCACCTCTTCAACAAACTTCCTTTCTTTGGCGTCGAGCCACAGGACCTGTGTAAAACCCTTTTCCTTGGCCTCTTCCGCTGCAAGGAGGCTTGCTGCATAATTGGCAACGGTTTTGGCTTCTCCCAGGCCGCCCAGGGCCGCGCGGATGTATTTGTCTTCCACATAGATTTTGACCGGGTTCAGGCCTTCCTTGTAGTAAGCGCCCACCGGCCCGACAATGATGTAGAACAGGTAGGAGTGGGCCGGCCGGACCCCCAGGTGGGGTTCCACGGCGATCATGGTAGGTCGGATATACAGCGATGTGCCCGGGCTCTTGGGGACCCAGTCCTTGTCCAGCAGGATCAGCTGCTTGAGAGCGTCCACCCCGAAGTCCGGGACCACTTCAGGCATGCAGACCCTCACGGCAGACCGATTCATTCGGACGAAATTGTCGCGTGCACGGAAAAGATACAAGCTGCCGTCCTTTCCCCGATAGGCTTTTAGACCCTCGAATACCTCCTGGCCGTAGTGAAGGACCATGGCCGCAGGGTCGAGGCTGAGAAGCCTGTAAGGTTCGATACGCGCATTCACCCAGCCTTTCCCCTTTTCATAGTCCATGAGAAACATGTGATCTGTGAAGATGTCCCCGAATCCCAGTTTGGACTCGTCGGCAGGCTTCTTTTTCAACTGCTCCGGCCTGGCCGGCATCATTTTGATTTCCATAGCTTTTCTTCCCTCCCTTGGTCGCCCGACTGCCAGTCTTTCTATCTACTACATCCTGCTCGCTTGGACAAACAATTATTTGGAACGCCAAGAGGTTTCCGGTAAAGCGTGTTGAAAAAAGCGTTAGCCTCTACATGACCTCTTTGTCGCTTTCTTCGACGGCTCGGTCGATCTCCGCCTTGAGCTGGGGCGGCAGTCCGGGGATGTCCACGTTCAGAAAGCCGCGCACAATGGTGGACGTCGCTTCTTCTTCGCTCAAGCCCCTGGACATCAGGTAGGAGATTTCTTCCTGGGCGATCTTTCCCACCGCAGCCTCGTGGGACATTTCCACCCCGTCCACGTGGCCTTCGAGTTCAGGGATGGCATGGATGAGCCCGCCTTTGAGGAGCAGGCCTTTGCATTCCAGGTGGGCCTTGATATCCGCCACTTCCCCGATCAGGTGACCCCGGGCGATGATTCTTCCACCGTTGCTGATGGTGCGGGCCACGATCTCCGCCTTGTTTCCCGGTTTTTTCAGAAAAATCCGGCCCCCAAGGTCATACTCGCTGCCCGGGCTTCCCACGATAATGCTGTAAAAGCGGGCCACGGCATTTTCGCCCTCCAGGTAAGTGGTCGGATACATCTGAACGGACTTCACGGGCTTCATGCAGATGTAGTTGTTGAGGAACAGGCCTCCCTCCTCCACCCTGGCCACTGATCTGGGCCGAACATGCATGTCCTCGGCCCAGTTGTGAATCATGGTGAAGCTCAGTTTCGCATTCTTCTTGACAAAGAATTCCGAAATGCCCACGTGGATGCCCTTTCGCATATGGGGCGACGTGGAACATCCCGTGATGATGTGAAGTTCAGAGCCTTCTTCGGCGATAATGAGGTTGTGGACGTTTTGCTGCAAGTTCTCTTTGTCGAGATACAGACACGCCTGGACCGGGTAAATCGATTTGCTCCCGGGAAGGGCCCGGATCACGTACCCGTCATGAAGGTCCAATGCGACTGAGGCCGTGTACTTGTCCGCATCCACAGGAACCAGCTTCCAGAAATACTCCTGGATCCAGTCCATTTCCAGGGCCTTCCGAACCGGAAGCACTTCGATTCCCTCCTGCCGGCTGTGGCAGTGAATGACGGAGGTGTCCTTTTGAAAAAAGGTGCCCCCACGATCTTTTTGCGTTACATCCAGTCCGGCCATGATGAGCCGCTTCCTGTCTTCCTTCGGCAGTTCACAGAGTTCTTCCTCGGCCAGGTACGCATGGGGCACCGGCGCGGGATCGAATTGCTTCAGGTTGATGTCCTCTCCAAAAGCCGCCCTTTTCTGGAGCGCCTTCTCCGCCCTTTCCCTCAGCTCCCCTAAGCCATACATCGCACGCACTCCTCGTAGCCGGATTTGCTGATGCAACTCAAGATCTCTCTGGGGTTGCTCACGCAACTCAACCTGCCGTCGAAAAGAACCTGGCCCTTGTCGGCGGCAACGTAATCAAGGATGTATCCCGTGTGGGTGATGATGAGCCCCATTTTGGTCCGCTCCATCTTTTTTCGCATTTTTGATTTTTCTTCGCCCTCTGCATTGAAATCCTTTTCAAGGAGTTTGGCGATCGTCTTCCCCACAAGATGGATGTTCTCCATGTCCACTCCGGACTCGGGTTCGTCAAAAAGCATGAGATCCGGGTTCTGGGCCATGAGCTGAAGGAGTTCGGACCTCTTGATCTCTGCGCCGGAGAATCCGGCATTCACATCCGTGTCCAGGAAGTCCATGAAGTTGACGCGCCGAGCCAGGCCGCCCACGTCCACCGCGC
>JAWOJI010000076.1:0-4723 GCA_046481735.1 Desulfatiglandales bacterium
CCCAGTAAACGTGCAGACCACCGCCGCTATCGACGTCATGCGTCGGAGCAGGCAATCCAGTGTCACTGCAGAAAGTACTGATGGCCTGCTTTGCCACCTCGGGTGTCGGGTAGCCTTTTCCGGCTTCGGCTTTAGCTTCACCGCAATCGAAGTCCATCCAGAACCCCCATGCGCCTGATGCATTGCTGGCGGTTCGGCTATCTGGAGTTTCATACTCGGCACAGCCGAAATAAACATCCATTCCCGCGTCGGATAGCTTGTGCGCGCGCTCGGCCGCATCGAGTGCGCCCTTGACAGGAATGTTTGTGAACTGCTTGGTCTGCCTGTCCATCATCCCGATCTGGTGATGTCGATCAGGTGAGCGCCAGAGTGCATTCAGCAGGGAAAACCGGCTACATGGCGGCAATAACGGATTTTGACAAGGGCGGGAGGGTTCTTGCTCTGCCTCTCGTTGCATTGGTGACGATAGAGATGAGAAAGGGGAAAGAGGAGTTCGTCATCGAAAAATCGCTCGTGAAAACGAGCTCGCCCGCGTTCAAGGTCTTTTCACAAAACAGGGAAAAATGGGCACGGGAGGACCTGTTCAGCAGTCCTGGACCGATCCAGCACTGGGGGCCTACCAGCAGGCAACTCCCCATTTCCGTGGCTTTGAATCAGCAATACGATGATTACAAAGATTTCAATCTGGGGGACGATCGGCAAATAACCCTGGAATGAATGAAAACTAATACTTAATCAGATTATCCCAGAATTCACGATCCTGTTCCCGCCAGTTCTTCCCAAATCGCTTATCGCAAAATCCGGCCAGCCGGTCATACCATTTTGACCACACGTTCTTTTTCTGCTCCAAGGATTCCAGAACGTCTGCGACAAATACGTCAATCTTGTTGATTTCATCCTTTGGTGCATAGAAAGACGCCCCTTTTTCCGCGGATTTCTTGAGATCTTCTTTGGTCAGCGCGTGTGCGGTGAGCATGAGCGCAGGGATATTCCTGCTCTTGGCGATCTCCAGAAGATCGTATCCGCGTACGCCCATGATATCGAGTACGGCGATATGGTAGAAATTCTTTTCCAAAAGCTCCTTTGCTTCCTCAAAAGTCGATGCCGTATCAATTTTGCATATCTCAAGGAGTTCGCTGACGAGTTGCAGGATGTCTTCCTCATCATCCACCACCAAAACCTTTTTCCCCTGAAGGATCTTTTTCGTGTCCATGTTTTCTCCTCCCGGCTGCAAAAGAAACTCCCGGTAAAAATATAGTTTCTAGGTCATGTGAGTCAAGCTTTATGCTGAAGAGAACTCATTGGAAGATCGAGGGAGCAAGGCAGTCTTGGGATAGTCATCAGTGCAAAAGGACATCGCCGGAGGTTCCCCGGTCGGCTTTGAGAGTGAGCGTGTTTGAATTCATGGCGCCGGCAATCTGTGCGGGATCCATATTTTTTTCAAGCCACGCTCTCAGCTTGCCCTGAAACTCATGAGGCATATTGCTGTCCACAATGCTGAACTCGCGAAAGTTCCTGTCGTGGTCGAAAATAAAGACAATCCTGGCAGCAGCGAGTTCTTCAAGGTTTGAACCGTCAATGATCTTCAAATCGAAAACAGACAGCAGGGTGTGAATCGTTCTATCGCTTCCCATGGTGTGATCGCATGCCTCCTGTTTGCGCAGCAATCCATCTGCAACTTGCATACCGGATGATGCCGGCATCGGCGGTTTAAATAAAAACTTATTCGATTCAGCAAGTTGTAGCCCGATCACCTCTCAGCGTTCAACGCTCTCCGCTTGAGCTTTTCTCCGAAAAGCGTTTTTTTGACTCTTTCGGGAAAAACCGCTCCAAATTTTGTAAACTCGTCAAAGAAACAGCTAGACATGCCCAGGAGAAGGCTCTATTGTTCTCTCACTTTGCACACGACTCCGAACTTCCCGCTCACTCCCGGCAAGATTTCGGCCTGTTGGGTTTGAGGTGAAAGCATTCTTGGGAAAGTATTTCGGGAGCGTTTATTGCAAAACAGCGACGCCCGACGTCCTTGTCCGGCGAGTCTTTCTCTTCCCGTCTGCACAACCGAGGATTCCTTCATGCGATGTCCCAAGTGCGGCTACGTCAGTTTTGACTTCAACATGGAGTGCCCAAAGTGTCAATGCGACATGTCCGCGGAGCAGAAGAAGCTGCATCTCCCGCCCTTTAAACCTTCTCCATCGTTTTTTCTGAGGAAGCTCCTCGGAAGCGAAGAATCACCTGCTGAGACATTCATCGCCGACGCCGATGATCTCTTAGAACTTGAAACCGAACACTCTGAGAGAACTGACGTTGAGAGGGGTGTCTTTCTTCAAGCAGAGTATGCCGACTCTTTCGCCGGGCCATCGCACGCCATGAAGCATATTGAGGAGATTAAGGAGCTCATTTCTGAACTCATGCCTGCAAAAAACAACGCAGAGCCCCAAAAGAAGAAACCGTAGCAGCTGTGATAACCTTGCAAGCGTTTCTCTCTATCCTCGGCTTTTCGGGGTTTGAAATGGACGATACCTCCAAATTTCCTGAGCAATCCCCAACCATATCAGACAAGGACAGCCGGCGGCATCCCAGGGAATCCTGTTTCATTGAGACAGGGTACAGGGTTCAGAACCTTTGGTACAGGGGCTGCATTCAGGACATTAGTGCGGGTGGCGCCTATGTAGAAGCAATGGAGAGCAAAATCTTTTTACCTGGAGAGGACATATTGCTTGTTGCTCGCATTAGAGTGTTGCGTGAACAACTCAGAGGTAAGATTGCCTGGGTGGGGCGATATGGCATGGGTGTAAGTTTTCAGATACCGGAGCTTGATTCCGGTCAGGTAGCTATTGCGGCAAATGACGGTCTTACGGCTGAAAGGGAGGCCAAAAGCATAGGAAAGATCAAGAACAGGAAAGTTTTCTGGGAGCCTTCCTCGACTCCAGGTGTTGCGTCAGGCTCTATTGGTCAATAGGTTCAGGTGTTGATTACCACTCGGATCATGTCAATGTGGGAACGGTGACGCAGATCGAGCTCCCTGATGACATCCCTTCGTTCCCCTTAACCTCAGGGACATTTGAGCTGGGCGTCAGTGCGGTTACCGAGGTTGAGAATGAATCAGACCTTGCTAAAGCGACTGTCCATATGGATTTCACAGTGCCGGAGGCGCCAAAGAATCTCAGAGTCGAGGACGCTTAGGAACTGATCACATCTCAGAGGCTATCCTTCGTTCATCTGTGATCGAAGGCAGCCGTTTTAAAAGCAATGAAGGGCTCCGGGGATAAGCAGCCCTTAATTTTATTAGTTGACTTTCTGATTTGAGGTGTCTATTGTAAATTCATAGGAACTTAGCAGAACCACACAGAGCTGCGAAGTCTTCCTTCCTTATAAACCGCAAGCCCAACAAACCAGTGAAGCTTGAGATGGAGTCTGATCGCCAAAAGGGGAGTTCCCCTTCTCTTTCTGTCGTAAAGACCCTAGAAACCCAATGCCCTTATCCAGGGCTGTCAAAGGAGTTGTGAAAACGTGGATGAAGCAAGAGAGATATACACACTGAAAGAAGGAAAAACAACCCTCCGAGAATACGTGGTGCGAGCCACGAATAAGCACTGCTTCGAGGTCACGGATGGGAGCCGTGTCGTGTATGAGGGAGAGTCCTACCAGAAAGCCAAATTGCTGTACCAGGCACTGAATGAGAAAAAAACCGAACCGGCCGAGATGCCGATTGAGGCACTTTCTCAAAAACCAAAACGAAGGCTCGTAAGGCTTCGCACTGCATATGCTCAGGTTTCATAAAGCCATTTCCAGGCGGCCTGGTACCTGAATTGCCGGAGAATGAGAAGGCGTACTAACCAAAAGAGAGGCGTGCAAAATGCAAGGGTCCTTCCGCAGCTCCGAACCTCGCCGTTCCAGGGGATAGCTCCCTGCAACTTCAAGCCAAAACCTCCCTATTAATCTTTAAGCGTTTCTTGCGGGGGATAAAGCCCTGTACTCTGCTGCGAGCCTGAAAAATGAATACAGGGTCGGTCTATCAGGACTGCGCCTTTCGCGACCGGCCGCTATGGGCCTGGCGCTCGGGGCGGCTGTACGTAGTAGAAGCGCAAAGTCCTTTCATCAACCACCTGGGTTTGCAGGCCCGGCAGAAAGGTGTACAAATACCCGAACCACTGACCTTCGGGGCCAAGAATCGAGAACAATCCGGGGGAAGTGCCTGCGGACATTCCTTTGGCCAAGGAAGATAAGTCCTTTTCGACCCTCGTCCAACCGTCCGCCAGAATCACTCTTTCATCGGACTTCGGATCAAAGACAATGGCCACAACCAGGTTGCCCGGCCAGATCGCGGCATGAACCGCATAGTTCTCCTGGTTCCTCAAGAGTTCCTGGATCCGATCGGCTTCGGCGCTTTCGCGTTCGAATCTAGCGATACCCGTGCATCCAAGAAAGGATCCGAGGGAACAAGCAAGGAACAATAAACCAAATTTCTTGTAGATGGTCATAATGGCTTCTCGCCGCCTCCCGTGAGTTTAAGGTAGAGTGAGGTAATAAGAAATCGTCTTGTGTGGGGGAGTATAGAAGATTTTGGCCCTTGTTTGTCAAGTTTGGATCGAATGCCCCATCTTGGGTGTACCGTAGTTCGCCGTGGAGGCTGATATGTTTCCAGGGGTTCTAGCATTATGAGGAGGTAAAACGGTCCTTCTGAGTTCGGCAAAGACATAGCCCGGGGTGCAGAGCATCTTCT
>JAWOJI010000162.1:0-6559 GCA_046481735.1 Desulfatiglandales bacterium
ATCATCTTTAAGGCTGAGGTGGCGGGAACCGAGGAGATCAAGTTCTGGGTAATGAGTTGGGGATCGAAGGCGGAGGTGATCGAGCCGCAATCCTTAAGAGAAGAAATCCAGACGGAAATCGAAACCATTATGAAGATATACGGTCAAGGAAAGAGACAGGAAAGGACCGCTTCCTAACGAGGCCAGGATAACATCCTCGGTTGGAGAGCAAAGTAAATGCTACGATCCGAGGTTAAAAGCTTAATAGGTTCTTATGGTTGGTCGGTTGGGTTGGAAATACGGTTGGAAATTAGAATTGTGGAAATAAAAAAGGGCTGCAGTTTTGATCGCAACCCCTTGATTTTGTTTTGGTAGCGGGGACAGGATTCGAACCTGTGACCTTCGGGTTATGAGCCCGACGAGCTACCTGACTGCTCCACCCCGCGGCAAAAAATATTAATAGCACTCGAAATGTCTATAGTCAATAAGAAAGTTATAATCATTGTACCTCTGGTATTTCTTATGGAGTTGTCCAGATTTCGCGTCGTTCCGTGAAAAAAGCAGAAAGGTGCACGGTTCACGGCCCACGGTACACGGAAAAAACACCCCGCACCCGCAATTCTTCTGGTTTCCTGCCATCTCTGCCTTGGAAGTGCGACGGGCAGGAGCTACTTTAGGGGCTAGGCGCGGCGGGAAGGGGTGTAGAAGGTGTACTCCAGGGCCAGAATCTCAAACATCTCGTCGGTTCCTTCCCGGATCAGGCGGTAAAGCTCTTGGGCCGATGCAGCTCCTGATATGTTGTTCCTGTATTCGTATTCATTGAAAAACCAGGAATCCAGGGGGAGGAGCACCTGGTCAAAGGCGCTGTACCAGGTCATGTCGACCAACGCCTTCAGGGTCATCACCTTTCGGTATATGTCTTTGATCACGTCAGTCCTTAAAAGAGGGGCCGCCCGGTTGATCATGCAGTCGATCAGTCCGGCCAGGTAATAGACTTCCCTCATTTTCGCCTCATTGGTCCTGTAGGAATAAATTCCCTGAATCGTGAAGGCCATGCTGCCCTTGAGCACGAAGTGAGGAGGCATCAGAGACACTATCGATCCTTTTTCATGGACCTGTTTTCGGTGCTTTTCGAGCTTTTCGGACTGGGATTTGAGCATCTGGATAAAATGCCGGCTCTCCCAGTCCGCCCCCCGGAATTCCCAGGGTTTCAGGGTAATCACGTTGTCGGGGGGAGAGCCTGCGCCCTCTTTGAATTTGAGGATTTTGGCCATGAGAGGAGCCCTTTTGAAGAAGGAGACAGAACAAAATTTTCTTTTCAAGGTCTCGGGTGATGCTTCTCGTGGATTTGCTTCAGCCTCTCCCGGGTGACATGGGTGTAGATCTGTGTTGTTGCGATATCGGCATGACCCAGCATGATCTGCACGGATCGCAGGTCCGCCCCGTGCTCGAGGAGGTGGCTTGCGAAGGAGTGTCGCAGGGCGTGAGGCGTGATCGGTTTTTTGATGCCTGCCGCCATACCGTAGCGTTTGATGATTTTCCAGAAACCCTGTCGTGTGAGCGGCGTTCCCCGAGGACCAAGAAAAAGGTGGCTGGAGGATCGCTTTTTAAGGAAGTGGGCGCGGCCGTGGGCGAGATACTCCCTGAGGGCCTCAAGGGATTTTCCGCCCATGGGAACCATGCGCTCCTTGGAGCCCTTACCCATGGTCCTCACGTACCCAGCCTCCAGGTTTATATTGGTCATCTTGAGGTTGACCAGTTCGGAGACTCTCAAACCTGTGGCATAAAGAAGCTCCAGCATGGCGCGGTCCCGCATTCCCTGCTTTGTTGAGGAATCCGGCTGGCTTAGGAGGCTCTCCACTTCTGCGGCGCTCAGCACCCCGGGCAGCCGCCTGGGCAGCTTGGGCGCGCTCAAGAGCCTGGTGGGATTGCTCTGCAGTTTTCCCTCGGACACGAGAAAGCGGTAAAACATTTTCAACGCGGAAAGATTCCTGGCAATGCTTCTAACGGACAGGGTTACTGCCAGGGAAGCAACGTATTCCATGACATCGACCTGGGTAGCCGACGGCGGAGGCAGGCTTCTTTTTTCAAGAAAATCAAAATAATGCGCAAGGTCCCGGCTGTAGGATTCGATGGTGTTTTTTGCGAGGCCCTGCTCAACCCTGAGATGGTGAATGAATTGATCTGCCAGGGCGTCGGTTTGATCGGGTTTAGAAGTCATAGAAATGATCATCCCTTGTGAGGACCCTCGCACCTCGCTTTTCAATGACCGCCATCTCTTCCAGCCGGACGCCGCCGAGTCGTGGGACATAGATCCCGGGCTCCACGGTGACCACCATTCCCTCCTTGAGTTTCACCGGGTTTTCAGGGCCGAGCCTCGGCCTTTCGTGTGTGGCCAGCCCAACACCGTGGCCGAGGGAGTGTCCAAAGTAATCTCCGAAACCGGCTTGCCGGATGATTTCTCGTGCCGTTGAATCCGGTCCAGTGCTGTCCACTCCCGGACGAACTTCCGCCAGCCCGGCAAGCTGGGCCTTTCTTACGGTCTTGTAAATCCTTTTCAGCTTTGGCGATGGTCCATGGATAAAAATGGTCCGTGTCATATCGCAGCAGTAACCGTCAAGCCTGACCCCCACATCAAAGGTGATGGGCTCCCTCTCCCGGATTTTGCGGTCCGTGGGCACGGCGTGCGGAAGGGCGCTGTTGGGCCCGGATGCCACGATCGAGGGAAAGGCGAGGCTCTCGACGCCCCCTTCCCGGGCAAGGCCTTCGATCTGCCAGGCGACCCGTTTTTCCGTGGTTCCAGATTTCAAGGTCCTGAAAACTTCGGCGAGGATGTCCGACATGAGATTCGAGGAGGCTTCCATGGCCCCGACTTCCTCCCTGTCCTTCACCTCCCTGAGTTCTTCCACCAAGCTTTTGAGGGGCACAAGGCGGACTGGGGGAGCAAGCTTTTTCAGTTTCCCGGCCAACTCGTGATGGAGCCCCCAAGTGACGTGGTTTTCCTCGAAACCCAGGCGCCTGGTTCCCAATCGGGCTAAAAGACCGGGGAGGCCTTCCACCAGCCCTTTCTTCAAGGTGACGACCTCGAAGTCCACAGACTCGATTTCGGCTTCGGTGGTGTACCTGGAGTCCGTGACAAGCAATGACTCGGTCTGGGTAATGAGGAGAGAGCCGGAGGATTCGGTCAGTTGACCGTCTCCCGCCTTGAACCCCGAAAGGTAGCGCCTGTTTTCAGGCTGGATGACCCACAGGGTGTCCGGTCCTGCATGGCTCATCCTTTCCCTCAGGTCGGCCAGCCGCTTTCGATAAGAAGCTTTTTTCATGAACTGAGCGTCCGTTCTTTGGAGTGTGCCCTTTCAATCTTCGCTGTTTAGCAGAGCCCTGTCAAGAGAACTCCTGGGACGTTTCTGCGCCCGCGTCCCCTTTCGCTTGACAGAGCAAGAAAGGTTCCTTTAGGGTTATTTCCATTTGCGGCTTTTTGTGAAAGCTTCACGGGTAAAGGAGCGTCCCATGATTCACGTGGAGAATTTGACAAAGTACTACGGGGATCTTTGCGCCGTGGATCGGATCAACCTTGATGTCAGAAAGGGGGAGATCCTCGGCATCTTGGGGCCCAATGGTGCGGGAAAGACAACCACCCTCCGGATGCTGACCGGTTTCATCCGCCCCAGCTCGGGGACGATCCGCATCAAGGACTATACGATTGATGCCCATTCGCTGGAGATCCGCAAGCTTCTCGGCTACCTCCCGGAATCCGCCCCCCTTTACCATGACATGCTCGTCTTCGACTACCTGAGCTATGTGGCCGACATCCGCGAGGTGGAAAAGGGGAAAAAGCTGTCCCGCATCCGCGAGATGGCGGATCTGTGCGGCCTCAACGAAGTGATGCACAAGCCTGTCGCCGAACTCTCCAAGGGGTACAAACAGCGGGTTGGGTTGGCTCACGCCATGATCAAGGACCCGGAGATCCTTGTCTTCGATGAACCGACCTCGGGCCTCGACCCCAACCAGATCATCGAGATCCGCGACATTATGCGGAACATCGGGAAGGAAAAGACGGTGGTGCTTTCCACCCATATCTTGAGCGAAGCGGAAGCGACCTGTGACCGGGTTGTGATCATCCACCAGGGAAAAATCGCTGCGGACGGCACCATGGAGAGCCTGAAGCAATCGGCGAGCGGTGATTATTCCATCCACCTTTGCTTTCGGGATGCGGGCATGGAAGATGTCCAAAGGGAATTGGGAACCATGGCGGGCATTGAGGGCATCTCCATCGAGGAGGGAGAAGGCGCCGTGCTTCAGGTGAAGCTCTCCTGTCGCTCCTCCGATGACCTGCGGTCAAGGCTTTACGAAAAGATCAAGCAAACCGACTGGGTTCTCCTGGAGTTCTACCAGGAACGCCAGTCCCTCGAAAACATCTTTCAGAAACTCACGCTGGAGAGCTGATATGCGCCAGGTCCCTCACATCTTCAAAAAAGAATTCCGCACCTATTTCGTGTCTCCCATCGCCTACATTGTCATTTCCATCTTCCTGATTGTCATCGGGTGGTTTTTCTTTTCCACCTTTTTTCTTTTCAACCAGGCCGGCTTGAGGAACTTCTTCCTCCTGCTGCCCATTGTGTTCGCCTTTGTGATCCCGGCCGTGACCATGCGGCTGTTTTCAGAGGAGTACCACGTCGGGTCCTATGAAACCCTTCTGACCATGCCCGTCACCTTCAGGGAGGTGGTGCTCGGGAAATTCCTGGCGGGCGTGGCCTTTGTCGCGGCCATGCTGTTCCCGACCCTTGCCTATCCCGTAACCGTCTCCTTTCTGGGAGATCTGGACTGGGGGCCGGTTGTGGGGGGATATCTAGGCGCCCTCCTTCTGGGAGCCTCTTTTGCCGGCGTGGGACTTTTCGCGTCGTCCCTGACCCGAAACCAGATCGTGGCTTTTATCATCGGCGTGGCCATCTGCTTCGCTCTGGTCCTCGTGGACAAAATCCTCTTTCTTGTTCCCGCGGTTCTTGCCGGGGTGCTCCAATATCTTGGGGCGGGCTACCACTTTGACAACATCGCCAAAGGTGTCCTCGACTCGAGGGACATTTTGTATTTTCTGAGCCTTATTTTTCTGAGTCTTTACGCAACCTATCTGGCTATGGAGGAGAAGAGTTAAAATGGCGGCAAGAGGAGCAGGCAGGTATGTCAGGTTCCTGACCTATGTGATCGCGGTCCTTCTCATCAACATGGCGGGAATGACTCTCTTTTTCAGGGCGGATCTCACGGATGGCAAAATCTACTCCCTGTCCGAGGCAAGCCGGATGGTGGTTTCAACCCTGTCCGAACCCTTGACCATCAAGGTCTTTTTCACCAAGAACCTGCCGGCTCCTTACAACAACACGGAGCGGTACTTGCACGATCTGCTGAAGGAGTACGGGAACCATGGGAACCGCTATTTCAACTACCGCTTTTATGATGTGAGCCCGGAAGAGGGGGATATCGGTGAGGAGGCCAAAGAAAATCAGTCCCTGGCGAGGAATTACGGCATTTTTCCGGTACAGATCCAGGCTGTCGAAAAAGACGAGATCAAGTTCCAGAGAGCCTACATGGGGCTTGTGATCATCCACGGCGACCTTCTCGAGCGGATTCCCACGGTGACAGGTACAGAGGGTCTCGAGTATGTCCTGACCACGACCATGCAGAAATTGAACAACAAGATCAGCGCCCTTCTGAGGCTGGAAGGGAAGATCGGGGTGCGCCTCTTTCTTTCCTCGTCCTTGGAAAAGGTGGCTCCACACATGAGGCTGAACGATCTTCCCCGGCTCCCGGAAACGATCGAGCAGATTGTCGGGAAGATCAATGAAAAGCATTACGGGAAGCTCCATTTCGAATTTCTGGACCCCTCAAAGGATCCGAAGATTTCAGAAGCGGCCGAGAAGTACAATCTCATGAAGCTGAAATGGCCCAGTCTTTCCGAAGGCAGGATCGAAGCGGGTGAAGGCACGATCGGCCTTGTCATGGACCATGGGGAGAAAGTGGTAGTGACTCCCCTCATCCGGGCCATAAGGCTGCCCCTTGTGGGAACTCAGTATGAAATGGCGGACAGCCAGGGGATCGAAGAGATCATCAGCGGAAACGTGGAATCCCTTATCGATATCCACGAAGAAATCGGCTACCTGGCAAGCCACGGCGCCGTCAACCTCTACCCTTCTGCTGCAGATCCAAGAGGAGGACAGATACGGGAAGAGGCAAGGAATTTTCGGAATCTGGTTTCCATGAACTACACCATAAGGCCCGTGAATCTCAAGGAGGAGCCCATTCCGGACAGTCTGAATTGCCTCGTGCTGGGAGGACCGAAGGACCCTTTTGAGGATCACGAGCTCTTTGAAATCGACCAGTTCCTCATGCGGGGCAAGAGCCTGGCCGTTTTCCTCGACCGGTTCCATGAAGTCATGCCTCCAGCTCAGGGGGCAGCCCGGGGCATGGGGCCCGCCGTCGCTCCTCTTGAAACAGGGCTTGAAAAACTGCTTGCCCATTACGGCATCAGGATTCGCAACTCCTACGTGATGGATGAAAACTGCTACAAACAGCGGCTCCCGGCACA
>JAWOJI010000181.1:0-2673 GCA_046481735.1 Desulfatiglandales bacterium
CAGGGATCGAGCTCCACCATGGGCGCGAGAACGAATCTTCATGTGTGCATCAGCGGGTGAGGCACCTGCAAGTCCCGGGTGTTCAGGATCTCCCGGCCATAGAGCAGGAGATCGAGATCAATGTTTCGAGGGCCCCACTTTTCAATCCTCACCCTCCCCATGGCCGATTCAACCTCGAGGAGGCGACTCAGGAGTTCTTGGCCCGGCATTTCCGTTTCCAGGCGCGCCACGCCGTTCACATACCAATTCTGGTCCCTCACGCCCACAGGCCGGGTAAGAAACCACTGGGAACAACCTGCAAGCCGGCAACCGGGAATCCGGCCCAGCAAGTCCAGAGCCCGAACGCAATTTCTCTTCTTGTCCCCCAGGTTGGAACCGATGCCAATGTATGTCAAGGGCATATCAAAACCCAAGGAAAAAGCGCGTTTCCCTCACAGTTGAACCGCTTTGATCCTCTCCAGAGCCTCCGCCAATCGATCTCTTTTCTGGGTGAGTGCGATGCGGAAGTAGCCTTCGCCCGGCTCCCCGAAACCGTTGCCGGGCGTAACGACAACGCCGTTTTCAAGGAGCCGTGTCGCAAGTTGAGCCGAGGTTATCCCATGGGGCGTTTTCACCCACAGGTAGAAGCTCGCTCTTGGTGTATCCAGCTCGAAGCCCGCTTTCCGCAAGCCTTCCACCATGAGGTTTCTTCTGCGCGTATAGACGTCGATCATGTGATCGATGCAAGACTGATCGCCCCTGAGTGCCTTGATACCGGCATGTTGGACAGCTTGAAACACCCCGGAATCCACGTTGCTTTTGACGGCGCCCAGCCCCTCGATGGCCTCTCTATTCCCGGCTGCAAACCCGATCCTCCAGCCCGTCATGTTGTACGTCTTCGAAAGGGAATGGAACTCGATGCCCACTTCCTTGGCGCCTTTGACCTGGAGGAAGCTCGGCGGACGATAGCCGTCATAGGCTATCTCCGAATAGGCTGCATCATGACAAACGAGCATCCCGTGTTTTCGCGCAAAGGACACGACCTTTGAGAAGAATTCTTCGTCCGCCACCGCGGCCGTGGGGTTGTTGGGATAGTTCAGGAATAGCAGCTTGGCTTTTTGGGCCCCTTCCACCGGTATGCGCTCAAGATCCGGCAGAAACCGGTTTTCCCCGGTGAGGGGCATAAACAGCGACTCGCCTCCCGCAAAGATCGTGGCCGTATTGTACACGGGATAGGCCGGAGACGGGACCAGGGAAATGTCGCCGGGGTTGATGAAAGCCAGCGGGATATGGGCAATGCCCTCCTTGCTCCCGATGAGGGCAAGCACTTCTCTTTCAGGGTCGAGAGCGACATTGAACCTGAGCTTGTACCAGTCGGCAACGGCAGCACGGAATTCCATCATTCCGGAATAGGAGGGGTAGCGGTGATTCGATGGGGTCACCGCCGCTTCCTGCAGGGCCTCGATAATGTGAGCGGGCGTGGGCAGGTCCGGATCGCCGATGCCGAGATCGATAATGTCCACGCCCCTGGCTCGGACTTCCGTCTTCTTCCTGTCAATCTCCTTGAATAGGTAAGGAGGCAACCTCTTCAGCCTATCCGCTATCTCGAACATGAAATCCTCCAAAGATGCAACCCCTTCGCTCTCACTTCAGCCCCAGCACATCCTGCATATCGTAAAGACCCGGCGCCCGACTCACGACCCAGGCGGCGGCTTTTAGCGCGCCCCGCGCAAAGTTGTCGCGATTGTGGGCCCTATGAACAAGCTCCAGCCTTTCGCCGATGCCTCCGAACATCACGGTGTGCTCCCCGGTGATATCCCCCGCTCTCCACGTTTGAATTCCGATCTCCTGGTCCGTCCTCTCGCCGATCATGCCCCTTCTCTCGTAGACTGCTACGTTATCAAGGCTTCTGTTCGTGGCGGCAGCCAGAATCTGGGCAAGACGCATGGCCGTCCCGCTGGGCGCATCCTTCTTGAGCCGATGGTGCACCTCCAGGATTTCCATGTCATAGTCTTTTCCAAGAACTCCGGCCATTTCTTCGGCAATGCGGAACATCACGTTCACACCCACGCTCATATTCGGAGACATGACACAACGGATACTCCCGGCCAGTTCTTTGACTTCATCGAGCATCTTCCCTGCAAAGCCCGTGGTTCCGATCACGACTGCAAGCCCGGAAGAAGCAGCCACTCTCAAATTGGCCAGGGTGGCCTCAGGGTGAGTGAAATCGATGAGGACGTCGCCATCCTTCACCACTTCCTGAAGAGAGCCGGCCACCCTGATGCCGAGTGCCCCGAGGCCCGCCACCCGGCCCGCGTCCTGGTTCACGGCGCTGTGGCCGGCCTTTTCAAAGGCCCCGCCCAGGGCGACCTCTTTGCTGCCCTCGATCACGTGAATCATGCGGCCGCCCATCCGGCCTGCCGCCCCGGCAACGATCGCTCGAATCATGACACACCCCAAGATAAAAAAACTCAGGAGACAGAATTTATGGATCAACCAGCGACACAAGCAAATTGCCGGGGGAAATCCAAAGTTCAAAATTCCGCAACAGTTTGGCTCTTTGAAAACATCACGAGCTTCAGGCATGGGGGTCTCTCTCAAAACTGAAGAACGAAGGTGCCACACCACCCTATTGAGCTCTGGGCAATCGGTGAGGCGGGCGGAGGGGGTCCGGGGAACAGCCATGCAAGGTCA
>JAWOJI010000187.1:0-18346 GCA_046481735.1 Desulfatiglandales bacterium
ATCGCGGCTATCCACGGTATTACCATCCCTGGTGGTAGTCGTTTCGAAGCAAGGTGCTCACCCCCTGAGGGGAATGCTCGATTGCCTTACGCGCAGTCGCAAGGGGAAAACCTCTCAACAATTCTGGGCGAGGGGGGAGAGCTTTTTCTCGTGCCGAGCGATTTCCTTAGGCTCTGCTTTGGCTGAAAAAACAGTTCACGCCGCAGATCGCGGTTGACCTCAACCATTTCTTTGAATACCCTGGCCCTCGCTGTGATTCCTATGCGGGTAAGGGGGCCATGATGAGTCGATTCGGGAAGAGGGATGTGACGGACATTATCGAATTTCTTGAGAAAGAACTCGACGCTGTTCCCCGGCTTGAAAAGGTTGAGAAAATGAAATTGCGAAGCAAGCTCAGGCAGCAGGAAAACTGGCTCATCGCCGCAGAGGATCCAAAGCCCGACAAAGTGTTGATCAAGCTCGAGGGGAGGCTTGCCGAAATATTCAGACTCTACCCGCACGGGTTCAAAGAGAAGCTCGTTGAGCTGTTGGAAATGAAAACATCCCGGCTTGAAAGGAACGCTCCCGCGTGAAGGAGCAAAAATCCTCTCCCCGTTTTGGGGGGAGAGGATTGAAGCCAGACCCTCACACGAGAGTGAGGGGCGAAAGGACCTTTCATCAGTAATTTTCCGCGAAAAGCTCAAAAAAGGCTTGGGGATGTTGACAAGTCGGGCAGAGGGCGGGCGGTTCCATTGCTTCCAGAACTCGACCGCAGTTGAGGCACTTCCAAAGGGCCTTTTGGGGCTTCTTGAAAACCGTTCCGTTCTGGACGGCTTCGATCAGCTTGTTGTAACGCCTCTCGTGCCATTCTTCGACCGCCGCGACCTGCCTGAACGTATTGGCAATTTCCTTGAATCCTTCCTGTGACGCCTCATCGGCAAAGCCGGTGTAGAGGGTTGTCCACTCGAGTTTTTCACCGGCCGCCGCCGATTTGAGCTGCTCCAGGGTGCCCCCGATCACTCCGGCAGGGTACCCGGCTGTTATGGTGGCCTCACCGCCCTCAAGATTCTTGAAGAAAACCTTGGCGTGTTCTTTTTCGTTCTCTGCGGTCTCGACAAAGATCCGGCTGATCTGTTCATACCCCTCTTTCTTGGCAATGCTTGCGGCAAAGCTGTAGCGGTTTCGGGCCTGGGATTCGCCTGCGAAAGCTGCAAGCAGGTTGTGTTCGGTCTTGGATCCTTTCAGGGTGGGCATACATTCTCTCCTTTCTTGGATTTTCACTTCCCATGATTGAAACAAAATTATTCGAATCTAAAAACGAAGGTCTCTTGTGTCAAGGCTCCGTATCAAGCTTGATTTGCCAGAGCTGCGAAAGATTGGGCTCATTGGGCTCTCGAGAGGCTCTTGAATGGGATTTTGGCTGATTCACCGCGTTGCGACTTGACTTGCCGTCACCGTTGCCCCTATATGGTTCTTTGAGGGCGATGCCCTTTTTCACATGCTCCTGGAAAGATGGCCCTTTATGTATAAGAAAATCCTCGTTGCATTGGACGGTTCGGAGTATTCCCTCACAGGCGGGCAGATAGCAATTGCAGCAGCCCAATACCTGGGGGCTGAAATTCATGCGTGCCACGTTTACGATGTCCGGATTCACAGCAGACGCCTCACGGAGATGGAGCCCATGCTTCCGGTCAGGTACCGGAAGGAAGAGGTCCTTTCCCAGGTTCGGGCCGCCCACAATGAACTTATCGTAGAGGGCTTCCAGGCTCTTTCAAAGGGATACATGGATGCTTTTCTTGAAACCGCCCTCGATTGTGGAATCCCCGTGAGCCAGGTACACCGCGAAGGTCGAAATTATGTGGAGATTATCAAGGTTGCCGAAGAATATCAGGCAGACCTGGTGGTGCTGGGCTCCCTCGGGCTTGGAGCAGGGCAGGGCGACTCCATGGGCAGCACCTCCGCACGGGTTCTGGGTTCCTCCCGTTGTGATGTGCTCGTAGCCCGCCGCACACCTGCAGCGGGAAAAGTTGTTGCCGGAATCGACGGGAGCAGGGAAGCAATGAGGGCCATGCAAAAAGCCGTTATGTGGGCACGGATTCTGGAAAAGCCACTGGAACTCGTTGCGGCCTATGATCCTTACTTTCATGCCCAGGTCTTTAAGACCATGGCAGGGGCTCTGAGCCAGGAAAGGCAGGAGCAAGTGGGTCTTGCCAAGCAGGAAACGCTGCACGAGGAGCTCGTAGACGAGGGGCTAGGCAAGCTCTACCGGTCATTCCTGGATCAAGCAGCCGACCGGTGTCGCGCCATGAGTGCGGATGCTGAAACCGCTCTCTTGAGGGGCAAGGCCTATCGTGCGTTGGTCGAGCATGAAGGGGAGGGCGGCGTGGATCTCCTGGTTCTGGGGCGCTTTGGAAACCACCGGGAAGAGGCGGCGCGAATCGGTTCAAACAGCGAGGCGGCATGCCGCTCGTCAAAAACCAACGTGTTGGTTGCAGCTCCTTCCGGAAGGCGCGAACCGACTGGGATCTCGCCGGGCATGAATTGGGATCAGGAAGCTCTGGCTCGGCTTGAGCGCATCCCCCCTGCGGCCAGGCCCATGGCAAAACAGGGCATTGAGGCCTATGCGCGTTCCAAGGGAAAATCGGAGGTGAGCCTTGAGGACATGAAACAAGTGGCGAGCCGACTGGGAATGGGGGAGCCTCGGGAGCGTCAGGATGACCGAAATTCCTGAAGCCCGCACGGTTGTGCTCGCGAAAGTGCGCGTCTTTGCCCCTGCTTTTCACGAACATATTGCAAGAAGCAAGATGCGGGGAACCGTGTGCCGCGCAGGAGATCGGGTTGTCGTGTATGAAGTGATTCGCACGGAGCCGGATGGGCCGGTGGTGGTCAGTGAGAAAACGATCATTCAATTCAGTTAGGTTCCATGAATGCCGTTGAAGCAGTGGAATTGGTGTGGGAATTCATGCCCGGCCGGGGCGTTTGCGGTGTGACCTTCTCGGTCGACCAAGGGGAATGTTTTGCCGTCCTGGGGAGGAACGGTTCCGGCAAAAGTACAATTGCGCGGCTGATCCTGGGGCTCGAAAAGCCTCACTCAGGCACTCTTTCCGTCCTGGGCTGCGACAAGAAAGGCGGCGCCCCGCGGTCATGTCTTTCGCGAATCGGTGCGGCTCTGGACGCCTCCATTCATTGGGAGGACTTGTCAGGGCGACAGAACGCCTATTTCGCGGCTCGCATGCACGGCATGGGGCGCGATCATGCTGAAAGGCGGGTAAGGGATCTCTTTGAGCTCGCAGACCTGGGCGACCGGGCCTCAGAACCGGTTCGCTCCTATTCCTATGGGATGCGCCGCAAGCTCAGTCTCATCCAGGCCCTTTGCCATGATCCGGACCTCCTTGTTCTGGATGAGCCCACCATCGGGGTGGACGCCCATTTTCTCATGATCCTTGCAGAGCTCGTTCGCTCCCGCTCAGGGTCCGGTCTGTCCACCTGGATTTCGGGGAATGATGCGGACTGGATCGGCAGCGTCGCTCACAGGGCCGCATTTCTGGATTACGGCAAGATAGCGGTTATGGGAACGGTTGAAGAACTGGTCAAGGAGGTCTCGGATTTTCAAGTGGTCGTGACGCGTCTCTCCAAATCCATGAACATTCCCAGACCGGAAACGAGGGGCATCCGCTCCTTTGAACAATCGGGGGAAACCATACGGACTGTTCTGGAGCCGGAGCCCGTGCTGGTTCCGGAAGTCATGCAGTGGATCGTGACCCATGGGGGAGAGATCGGGTCGGTGGAAGTGCGAAAAAGCACGCTGAAGGATGTATTTCTTCTTAAAACAGGACGGGCATTAGAGGCATGAGTCCGGCAAACCTGTTTCAGATGGAGACGGCGACTCTCCTTGCTTCTAAAAGGAGCCTGTGCATCAAGCTCATCTTTCCCCTGCTCCTGGGCCTGCCCTTTGTGCTCGTTGCCATGCCTTTAAAGGCAAGGCTTGCAGGGCTCATGATCCTGGTGGTCATGGTTGCTTTTTTCGGGTCATCCGTTGCTTTTGTGCGCTGCAGGAGGGAAGGCCGCCTGGACTTTTTGAGAACCCTGCCTGTATCCATGACCCGGATCATGGCAGACCTTCTGCTGGCAGGGACCGTTGTAGATCTCATGCAAGTCGGGAGCGTGTTGATTCTGTTCCTCCTGGTGCACGCAAGCGCCCTTACACTCGAGGGCTTGGTGACGATCGCCGGTCTCCTTTTGGCAGCCCTGCTTCTTCTCAACGCCCTGGGCATGGCTCTGGGATATGCCGTGAAAGAGAACAGCGAGATTCATCTCGCAGGAGGCCTTGTTTCAGGGGCCGTTATTTTCATCTCCGGGATCCTGCCTCTTCCGGCTTCCGTCAGGAAATTGATTGAACCTGTGGTGACATGGAATCCCTTGTTTCTGCTTGCCGAGAATCTAAGAGGCCTTGTGGAGGGTTCGCGCATGGAGGCTGACGCCACCTTTTTTTTGTCGGCCCTGCTCCTGTGCGTCCTGGCATCCGCATGCATTCTCAGAGCGGTGGATCGGCAGAGATTCCCGGCCCGAAGATCCTGAACCAACGCAGCAAGACCCGTGAAAAGGAGGCGCCATGAACCCCATTACAAAAACCTATGTGTCCCTGGTACTGGTTTTCCTGGCGGTGTTTGAATTCTGGGCCGCCATGCGGCTTTTCGGAAAGAAAGGATCGCCCAGCAAACACGCACGCCTCATTCTCAGGCTTCACCGGATCGGGGGGTATGTCTTCCTTGTGTTTTTTGCTTTCATCTCTTGGGTCTGCGTGGACATGATGGATCGGCTTGCTGAGGTGGGAAAGCAGTTTGACTCCAGGGCCTTTATTCACGGATTCTTTGCCATGTGCCTCTTCGCCGTTCTCCTGGTCAAAATCAGTTTCATCCGCATGTACCGCAATTACCGGCCATACGTTCCTATGCTGGGCATTGCCTTGTCCTCCGGAACGCCGGTGCTGTGGGCCTTTGCCGGGTGGCTCTTCCTTGTCATCCTCTAAGTCTTTTCCACCCCTTGAAGAAAAAGAACATGTAGAACATCACCGCCCAGAGCAGGGAAGCGAATATCACGGCTCCCACCTGCCACCCGTTGAGTCGGGGCACGTCATCAAGGGCCAGAAAGAAGGCTTCCCGGGGAACCGGCGTGTCGAACATGTCCATGTAAATGTCCCTGATGCGATAGTGAAAAGGCTGGTACCGGAAAGGGCGCAGTTTGCCCAGGAACCGCTCCAGGTCCCGCCACTCTTCGTTTACCGTGAGGTGGGTGCGCACCACGAGGAGCATGCCGTAGGGCTCTATATTGAAATATGTGTAGGAAAGCCCATAGCGCCTGTAAACAAAAGCTTTTTCAAAATCGGCTTTTCCCTTGATCGACACAAAAGTTGCCGATGGGAATCTTTCGAAGGACAGCTCATGGGGCGCGGCAATTTCAACAGGATTCTTGGAGCTGAGGCCGTAGCGCATCTCGGGAATCTGGACCAGGATCATCCCGCTCACCAGGGCGAGGCCGAAAATCTTAAGGACGAAAAGCCAGAATCGGCCGCGAAGAAAGAACAGACGCCTAGTCATACATCGCTCCCAATACAAGAAGGGTCGCGATAAAAATGAGGGAAGCAATGCCGAAGCCTA
Source organism: Desulfatiglandales bacterium (assembly GCA_046481735.1). Lineage (GTDB taxonomy): Bacteria > Desulfobacterota > DSM-4660 > Desulfatiglandales > HGW-15 > JAFGDM01. The sequence continues at coordinate 5,637 of JAWOJI010000187.1, forward strand.
TCCAGATCCAAACGGTTCGCACGGCCCAGCGCGCATCTTCAGAGGGCTCACGGAGCGGATAAACGGACATTTCATCTTCTTCGGAAGCCGCAGGCAAAATACCGGGTTTTTCCGCGGAGATTTCAGAGCCTCCGTCCCCTTTGTCCGAGGGGGAAGCGGAAGAAGACGCCCCCTCATCAGCACGGGATTCGGTTTTTTCCTCTCCTTTGTCCTTCGTGACTTTTCCTTTTTTCTCAGCCTGTTCACTCACTTTGTTGAACTCGCTTTTTCAGTAGGGCTCACCCGCTTCCAGGTGGGCGATGATGGTTTCCCGCTCCTCCGGCGTGAGTCTCAGTCCATAAACAATCATTTGTTCCACGATAAGCCGCCAGTTGTCCATCTGATAGGCCTTGACCCGGTCGAGGGTGTGGCATCCGATGCATCTGAGGCGGATCAGAGCCTGGGGTCCCGTGAGTTCGGGCCGGGCCTCGATTACCGGCAAGTCCTCAGGCTCCACAGGGACCATGAGGTAGGGCTGGCGTTCCTCGGGCACAAAAACGTAATCGTAGTGAGACACCCGGTCCACAAAACGGGGGCGTGCGGCCTCGCGGGCATATCCCCCTAGCATGACGGTTAAGAAAGAGAAAATCCCTACAACGAGAAACACGGCCCTGGGCGATCCCTGGTGATAGGAAAGGAGGTGGGGGGTGAGGAGGGCCCCTCCGACCCCGCAAGCCACCATGGCCCAGAAAAAAAACCAGGTCATCACCATGCCCATGGCAAGGTAGAAAATGAAGTAGAATAGAACAATACTGTAGACCATAACCGCAGGAATGGAGAAGGGCATTTCCTCATTCGAGATCTTGCGGAAGTAGGTGAAGCACATGCCCAGAGTGGCGGCTACGAGCACGTGTTTGAGCCACCACCAGTCCACCCCTCCGGCCACCACGTCGCCGTGGCCCCACATGAGGTTGACGAAGGCCTCGTGGGCGTGGCCTTGCAGCACATGGGCGTAGAAATAGCCTGCCACGGGAAGAGAAAGAAAGGCAGCAAAACCGACCATGAACGCCAGCCTTCCCCCCAGTTCATACATTCGTTTTCTGGCTTCGCTCCTGGTGAAGTATAAACCGATGCCGCAGATGGCAGCGGCCCCGAAACCCCCATAAGCAAAGTTGGCGAAGGTTCGGTGAACAGTGAGCATCAGAAAGGAGGGGTTGTAGAAGCCCATCCTGTCCCAACCCAGGATCCCGATGCGAAGCGATGCCTCCCCTTCGCCGAACCCCGGGGTGAGCATGAAACCGCCCAGGCCGTTTATGATGTAGAACTGAAGAAAGAACAAAGGGGTGAGGAGCGCACCCATGAAAATGTGCAGTTTCTTGTGCCCCCACAGCCTGTCCCAGAAAAAGAAGTGAAAAGTCAGTGTGGTGGCCAGGAGGAAAAACAAAAACTCCTCCACCATGAGGGGCCAGAAGAACTGAACGAATAGCTGGCTCCAGAACTGGGGAAAGAGGCCGGACAGGGCAAAGACCAGGCCTATGGCGTTGATGGTGCCGATGTTGTAAAGGCACACATGAACAAGCTGAATCCGCTTTGCCAGCAAGTCGTAGGATCTATCCCTGTTGCGGTACCCGGTGATTTCCAGGATGGTGACCACCAGGGCGAAGCCTATGCCCAGGGAGGCCACGGAAGTGTGGAAAAGCCCAAAGAAGCCGATGGCCCACTTCGCACCGAGTATTGGAAAATCAAGGTTCATGGGTGATGCTCCTTGAGGTAGCGGCTGATCCGCCTCGCCTCCTCTTCGGAGATGTCGGCTCCGGGCCGGCGGGCCTCAATTTCTACCCTTTTGTCCCAATCTTCTACGGCGAAGCGGGTTAGGTCCTTGAGGCTCGTGTGATGGCACCCGATGCATTTGTCATAGAGGAGAAACCTGTCCGCCTCCCTGGGAAGAATTTCAGGCTTGACCAACTGCTCATAGACGCTGTAGGGCTGCCGCGAGCGCTCCCGCACAAACCCGCCGAACAAAAAGGCCAGAAAGGCGGAGAGTCCTGCGACGAACATGGCCCACTTCCATATCTCTTTTACAGCGGAGGAGCTTCTGGAAAGGTACCAGAAAAAACCGATCACAGCGATGAGTGCCGCCGTGTAGAACCCTCTCCACACGGCTTCCTCGCCCGGAAGCCAGCGCAAGGGGGGGTGCATGTGCAGAAAAATGTAGAGGGTTGCCATTCCAAGAGTCATGGCCGCCAGGATCGCTTTTCTCTTGTGCCGGGTGAAGAGGTATCCGCCCCCGAGGAGGAGCATGAGGGAGATAAGTCCCATCTTTATGGTGAAGTGGGGCGCCGTGTGGCCTCCCATGACTGCATGAAATGCAACGGGCGCGTGCTGCTGCATGATTTGGGCGTAGAACCACCCCACAAAGGGCATTGCAAAGAAAGCCAGAAATCCGACGGTGAAGGTGAAGTCCGCTGCAAAGCCGAAATAGGCTTTTTCGTTCGGGTCTTTCTGACGCCAGTGCTTAAGGGCGAAGACGCCGCCTGTAAGAAGCATGGAATAGCTGATGTTCCCGAAAAAGCGGTGCAAAAACAGGGGCGCCATGCTTGGGTTGAAGAAGGCGGCTGAAGACCATCCAACCGGCTCGTTCACCATGGGAAGTTCCACACTCGGAGTGGTCATGTAGGCCCCCAGAGCGTCCCAAACGAACTGGACGCAAAGCCCGGACAATGCGGCGAGGACCCCGAAAAAAATGTGAAGGCGCTTTCTGTTCTTCCACCTGTCCCAAAGCAGGTAGTAAAAGAAAAACAGGAAAATGACTTCCAGGGTAAAGAAAACGAATTGTGCCATGAGGGGCCAGAAAAACAGGTTGGACCACCGGGCCCAAAACTCGGGATAAAGGCCGATGATGAACATGGCTATTCCCGTGCCCAGAGCCGCACCCGGAGAAAACAGGATCATCACAAAGAAGACCATGCTTTTGGCCAAACGGTCGTACCGGAGATCCTTGGTGCGATACCCGACGTACTCGTAGATGGGCGCCAGAACAAGAAACGCGGTGATGAGGGTGGCTATGGGAATGTGGGAGAAAGTGATTTCCTCCATCCAGACCCATCTGGGGAAAATCGGAGTTTCAATGACAGGCAGATCCATAGGAACCTGAAATGATCAAGGGCTTTCGGAAGTCTCCGAACAGGGGCGCGAAGACTCTCCGGCATGCTGCCAGGGCCAGCGGCCCTCTATCTCCATGTGCAGGGCTACGCTCAGGATGATCCTGATAAGCACAATAATTCCCAATGCGAGCACATTTGCCAGCGTGGGCGCAACCACGACGGTGCGAATAATGTCGCCTGCTATGAGAAACTCCAGGCCGAGCAGAATGGAGCGGCCGAGATCTTGGCGGTATTTTGTGTAGGAGGTGGAGGTCCTTTGAACCATGAATCGGTAGCTGGACGTCATGGCGCCGATAATGATAATCAGCACGCCGACGCCGTCTATGGCAAAGCCCACAATCTCCATGATGTCGCGGAAAGCATTCATTATCTCACACCAAAAGCATCGACGGAGCGAAACTCCTGCGGATTATAGGGGAGCCCGAGCATCGAGTCAACAGGAAGTCCCTGACAATGAAAGGAGAAATTCCCGGTATCGAACGGAGCAGGCCGGCCAATCCGCATCGGAGGCGGATAGGGCGACAGCCTCATCAGGCTGGGCTTTAAGAAGATCGTTCTCATCCTGGTTGCTAGAACAGGATGATGCATTTTTCCGGATTCAGGACCATGTAAATCTCCTGTCCTTCTTCGTGGGGAAGGTGGTGGGGGACCTGGGCCCTGATCATGGTGCTGTTGACGTTCACAAAGAAAAAGAGAAAGTTTCCCAGATAGGCTCTGTGTGCGATGGAGCCTTTAAAAAGGTTCTCGCTGTTTCCAGGCGGGTCCGAAAAGATGTTCACGTCCTCCGGCCGAATCGAAGCGTACACTTGTTTGCCTGGTATTGTTGCAGAAACGTCCGGTGTCCGACACAACATGGTTTCGCTGAACTCGGTACGCACCTGGGCCATTTTCGAATCGGGAAGGACTCGGACAATCTCGCCGGGTATAAAGTTCATGGCGCCGATAAAGTCGGCCACAAACCGATTGGCGGGGGTTTCGTAAATCTGCTGCGGATTCCCTATTTGCACCACGTTGCCTGATTCCATCACAACGATTCTATCGGAGATCACCATGGCCTCTGCCTGGTCATGGGTGACATAGATGGAAGTGATCCCCATTCGCTTTACCAGGCTCTTGATTTCAAATCGCATTTTTTCCCTGAGCTTCGCATCCAGGTTGCTCAAAGGCTCGTCCAGCAGCAGCACCTTGGGATTTCTCACCAGCGCTCGTGCAAGAGCCACCCGCTGTTGCTGACCGCCGCTCAATTGACCGGGGTATCTTTCTTCGAGGCCGCTCAAGTCCACCAAGTCCAGAACATGTTGTGCCTTTTCCCGGATTACGTTCTTTGACATTCCCTGAAGTTTCAGGCCATACACCACATTGTTGAACACCTTCATGTGGGGCCAAACAGCATAGTTTTGGAACACCATGCCGATCCCCCTTTTTGACGGGTGGACAAACCCTTGAGCAATCATTGATTTGCCGTCGATGAGGATGTCCCCGTCTTCAGGTCTCTCCAGTCCTGCGATACACCTCAGGGTGGTTGTTTTGCCGCATCCGCTGGGTCCGAGAAGGCTCAACATCTCGCCCTGTTTCACATCTATATTGATCCGGTTGACCGCAACAACTTTCTTGAAACGCTTAAAAAGGTTTCTGATCTCTATAAATGCCATAATTCCACCATCCCATGATTCCAATTGTGGCGGCTTGGTAAAAAATCCACCTGCCATTCGACTATCGGCTGCCGGGGCCCCAGGCTGCTTTCAAGATTCCCCCGCCGATTCTCGATATAATCAGCAAGAGAATAAAAGTGATGACGATCATCAAAAAAGCCATGGCTGCCGCGATCCCGAATTCCATGCCCCGGTGCCAATTCAGGAAAATCCCTATGGGCAAGGTTTCCCATCCTCCCCGATAGAGGAATATGGCGGTTGAGATCTCCTGAAAAGCCATGATGAAAAACATGACGACGCCCACGAGCACCCCTTTGATGAGCAAAGGCAGGGAGATGTAGAAGAACGTTCTGATCTTGCCCGCGCCCGAGACCTCGGATGCCTCTTCCAGCGAAATGTCGAGCTGCAGGTAAGAGGAATGGGCCATCCTCAAGAAGTAGGGGAGCCTCCTCGCAAATAAAGCGAGGGGCATGATCATCCAGTGTGTGGCCAGGGGGATGGTGTTCCAGAACGCCAGCAGATAACTGACGCCGACCGCCATTCCAGGGAATGCCAGCATAAGGGTGATGACAAAGTCAAGGGCGTCTTTGCCCCTGACCCTGGTGCGAACAATGAGATAGGCGGCAGGGAGGCCGAAAACGATACCGAAGATCAGGGCCACAGCGCTGAAAACAAAAGAGTTCTGGATCAGCAAGGGGCTTTCCGAAAGAATCACTCTGAAGTTATCGAGGGTCCAGTAGGTTGGGAAGGGAGTAAAAACCCATCTTCTGGAAAAAGCCGAGAGCCCTAACACCACAGGGGTCAGCAATACAATGAAGGCAATAAAACCCATATAAAAATAGGCGCCCGCTTTCATTAGGGGCCCTGGTTCGATGACCCTGCCTTCAGAGGTCGTGCCTTTGGAAAGACCGGTGTATTTCTTTCGTTCCACCCACCACCGGGCGACCAAAAAGAGAGAAATGCAAACCAGAGAAGAAACGATTACCGCCACAATGCCCATGTACTTGCGGTGCACATCGGTGAAGTGATAGGCGATGTTGATGTAGGCGATGGATGGGAGAAAATCGACTTTGCCCAGGATCAATGGGGTAAGCCAGTCGGTAAAGGGCCACAGGAAAACAATGACTGCACCTGCCAAATACGTGGGTGTGCAGAGAGGCAGGGTGACGGTGATAAATCTTCGGAAGCCGCTCGCTCCCTCGACTTCGGCGGCTTCTTCGAAGGCAGGATCGATCTGGGTGAACCCTGCAGCAAGGCTCAGGACGATGAAGGGGAGCATGTGAAGGGCCTGGATAAAGACCAGACCGTGCAGGCCGTAGATGAAATTGATGGGCGCTTCGATCAATCCGATCTCCATGAGGAGCAGGTTCAGGGTTCCGAATTTTCCAAAAAAAATGATGTATGCGAATACTCCTGCGTAAGCGGGCAGCACGATCGGCAGGAGGATCAGGGCCGTGAAGACGGTCTTTCCCCGCTGCCTGTATCGGGCGAGAATGTAGGCAAGGGGAATCCCGAAGACGGTTGTGGTCAGGAGCACCAGCGTGCTCAGCCAGAGGGTGTTTGCGAAGGTTTTGAGATAGTACGTGTCTTCGAAGAATTCCAGAAAATTGCCCACGCCGAAGGCGCCGGTTTCAGCGATTTTGAGACTCTCAAACAACAGAATCGAGAGGGGGTAGATGACAAGAAAGGCAATGACCAGCCACATGATGGCTGCAAGAGAGTTATCGCCGCGAGACATGAATCATCCTTTTGAATAAAGCCGATGTCTTTGCAGAGCCTCAGATCTGCAAAGACATCTCAGAAAAAAGCATGAATCTGTGTTTGGATTATCGGGCGAGCATAGCCCGGGCCTGAGATGCCGCCAGGCGGGCCGCCGCATAATCCCCTTCGATTTCAAAAAGCCTTCGGGCTTCCTTCAGTTGCGCCTCGGCCTTTGAAACGTCTATGTTCTTGGTTTTTGCAGCGCTGACCTCTCCTTCCACTTCCTCGATCAGGAACAGGCTGTTTTTGAGCTCGCCCCACTTCCTGTAAATCTCGAATTCGAAGTAGCGATTGACATCATCCCATCGCTTTGCTGCAAGATCCAGGTCGTAATCGATGAAGCCGACCTTGAGATCCCAGAATGAATCCACCCCCAGCGCGTCCTTTGCGTGCTTTGCCATGGAGACGCCTTCCTTCTCCCACGTCGAGAAATTGATGTCGGTCCTGGCGGTGAAATAGCCGCCCTCAAGCACGTACTTCTGCCCTTCCATGCTGAAAAGCCAATCCAGAAAAATCTTCCCGACAGCTTCATTGGGAGCATTTTTCAGCAGAGCCACTGCTTCGGGCACCAGGATGGTTTTGTCAGGAAGCAAGTCCCGCACAGGATATCCGTCTTTGCGAGCGGTCATCGCAGTGAATTGGGGCACCGCAATTCCTATAGGGACCTCTCCGCGACTGACAAGCTGGGAAGTATCGGTGCTTCCCGTGGAAAAGCGGGACAACTGTGCAGCCAGCAAACGGTTGTATTTCCAGCCCTCCGCTTCCCCAAAGGCCTGGAGGTGGATTTCGATGACCTCGTGTTGGGTGCCTGATGCATAAGGGAGTGTGTGGACGACGTTGCCCCTGTAAATGGGGTTTACCAGATCCTCCCAGGTTTTCGGGGGCGGAAGCCTCAAGGCCTTCAGAACTCTTTCATTGTAAAGGTTTGAGACGATCCAGGGGGAAAAGCAGGTCCAGAGATCACCGGCATCTTTCACCTTCATGCCGTTCCATTCGGCGGGAACCATCTCCCAGCCTTTGGGCCTGTAGGGAACGATCAACCCCTCCTTTTTCAGCAACTCATGGGCCGGGGCGCCTGCACCCAAGAAAACGTCGGCGTCCGGCTTGTCCCCCCATGCCCGCACTTTGTCCACGCAAACAGGCCACCCGCCGGGGCGCACAAAGGTAATGTCCACCTCTTTGTTGTAGGTTTTGGAATAGTATTCCTTGAACCCTTTCATGAGACTGTCGGACAATTCCTTGTAAATGGGCCCGACCCAACCGACTTTGTCCTTTGTCTGAGCCTCCGCTTCCTGCGAAAAACTTGGAAGGAGCCCCAGAGACACGGAAATAACAGCGAAAAGCGACCAAGTCAAAATTCCTTTTTTCATTTTTCCCTCCCTTTGTTTTGCTTTTGCGAAGCCGCGAATGCTTCTTCATTCCCCTTTATGCCGAAACTCCGACAACCAATCCTTTTCTTTGATCCCTCGTGAGTTGAGGTTATAGATGGGCTTCGTTTCAGAACAATTCAGACAGTGTTACCCTTTTGTTAGAAATATGTCCGCCTGCGCAAGAGCTTATCGTGTCCTTCAAGGTTGAGTGAACAGGGGCAATGTGTCGACACGGAAGGATGCTCATCCGTGAAAATGCAAGAAGGTGAGAGCGCCGCAAAGCTGCGCCTTACAGGGAATGAGACCATCACGCCCGATGTCAGGACCGGATTATTGGAGATTTGACCGCGTGTGTCAACACAAAAGTCGCTACTCGAAGGGGGCCGCATATCCGTCGCCCCAAAGCTACCGCCCAATTTCGGTTCGTTGAATGAAATCAAAAGGTTGGGCAGAATTCCTGATCAGCGGTGATGCGCACATTCAGTGCAAGGCGCACGCTACTCCGCAGGAAAAAGAAACCTGCCGATCGTGCTTTTGTGGGAGGCTTACAGCGTCACTCGATGGTGAATTAGGGGGCGCCTGAAGAGGTTGACAAGACTGTTCAGAGGAGAGATACTGCATGCCCTTTCTGGGATGCAAAATCCAACCCGCTTGAAAGGAGGAACCCCCTATGTCTCTGGAAGAAGAATTCCTCAGTGCGCAACAGCGCGTGAACAGCCTTTCCCGCCGGCCTTCGGATCAGGATCTGCTTGAACTGTACGGGCTTTACAAACAGGCGACGACGGGTAATGTCAGCGGCAACCGCCCCGGCGGTTTTGACTTCAAAGGGCGGGCAAAGTGGGAAGCCTGGAAGCAGCGGGAGGGCTTGTCACGAGAGGAAGCCATGAAGGGGTATGTCGAGGTCGTTGATCGCCTGAAGCGCGAACTCGGCTGACACCTTGTGCCCTCAGAGGGGCGGTGACCGATGCCGGCTTGTTTCTTTCAGCCTTTCCCGCTCCAGCATTTCACAGGGGAGGCAGGGGCATTCGCCGGTCTCTACGGCTTTCCGGCAAATCCAGGGCAAACCTGTCCCAGCATCGATAATTCTACAGCAATGCATCCTCTCCTGATCGGTGAGAGGCACGGGGTCGCGTTTTTCGACGCGCGCGTATCGGATGACACTGTCGGCAAAGGTGACGAAAAGCAAAAATCCTGCTGTGCCAAGAACGATGATCATGCCTTCTTTTTCCCCTGCGATCAAAGCCCGACGAGCCCTCGCTTCTTTGCCATGGCGGCCCGATTCCAAGGGAGGTTACGTCGAAAAGCGTTTCTTACGGGAGAGATCCGGAAGCCGTGAACGGCCGCTATGTTCGAAAGATACACCGAATTCCGGCTCCCGTCAATGCCCCTTGCCCGGGCGGGCAATCAGGATAGGGGAACTGCTCAAGAGGCTTTCAAGAAGGGATTGGCAGAATTGGAGATTGAAGGAGAAACCCCTCCGGCTCTCAAGAAAAAGCTTCTTATGGCCTGTGTTGCATGCATCAGCCATGACCGGTGGATGACCCTGGAGGAGTTTGAAATCATCCGCGCCGTTGCCGATTCCATGGATCTGCCCATCCCCCCGGTCTTCCCGGGAAAGCTATGATGATATGTCCCTCCAGGAGGTGAGTTGCCATGGTCAGGTTTATGAAAAAGATCTCCAAGAAAGCGGGCCTTCCGCCAGGGAGCCTGGTTCATATCGGAGAGAGGAAAACTGAAAAAGCGAGGATCAGGCTTATCGCTTATGATGAGCGTAATTTTGAAGAAAAGGACATCGAGAGGGTTGAAGAATCCTTCCCTTTAAAGCCCGAGCCTGCTGTTACCTGGCTCAACATCGACGGGATCCACCAGGTGGATCTTATCGAAAAAATTGGAAAACAGTTCCGTCTTCATCCTCTTGCCCTGGAAGATGTTTTAAACACGGACCAAAGGCCTAAGTTCGACGACTATGAGGACTATATCTGCGTCATCCTGAAAATGCTCACGTACAACGAGAAAGACAATCGGCTTAAGGTTGAACAAATTAGCCTCATCGTCGGGCAGAGCCTCGTCATTTCTCTTCAGGAAAGCGAAGGCGACGTTTTTGATCCTGTCAGGGAAAGGCTCCGAAAAGCCAAGGGCCGGATCAGAAAAATGGGTAGCGATTACCTTGCCTACGCCTTGGTGGATGCCATTGTGGATAGCTACTTTGTTGTCCTTGAAAGGATCGGAGAAGAGATTGAATCCCTTGAGGATGAACTGCTGAGTGATCCCAAGCCCGAAACATCGCGAACCATCCATCGTCTGAAACGAGAACTGATCTTCCTCAGAAAATCCGTGTGGCCTTTGCGCGAAGTCATGGGCCGCCTGGAAAGGGGCGAATCGACCCTCGTAAAAGAACAGACAAAACCCTTCTTAAGAGATGTTTACGATCACACGGTTCACGTGATCGACACGGTGGAGACCTTCCGGGACATGGTTTCGGGAATGATGGATGTCTATCTCACATCGGTCAGCTACAAGTTGAACGAGATCATGAAGGTCCTGACCATTATCGCCACCATCTTCATTCCTCTCACCTTTATTGCCGGGGTATACGGAATGAATTTCAACTATATGCCCGAACTGGAGTGGCGGGCGGGATATGCCCTTGCATGGCTGTTGATGATCGCTGTGGGGGTGACCCTGCTGGTCTATTTCAGAAGAAAAAGATGGATATGAACGTGTTAATGACAGGCCACTTACCACAACAGCTCAAACCAGGTCGGCCTATTAGGGACCCATGCTTGCCTTGAGATCGAAACCTCCCCCGCAAGGGCCGGAAGGAACCGGATCAATTCCATCACAAGACCCCCCAGGAAGTTGAAAAGATCCCTCGGGACTTTTTCCCGGTTCCCGGGAATTTCTCCCGGGAAAATGAGCGATCTCCCCATAGACAATCCGGATAAAAAAGCAACATATTATGTAAGCAAAAGCACGAGAATATTCCAGGAGACAAACCCATCATGAAAGTTCTCTTGATCCACCCGGAGTTCCCCGACACCTTCTGGAGTTTTAAGCATGCCCTGAAATTCATTCGCAAGAAGGCTTCCTTGCCCCCCCTCGGACTTCTGACCATAGCCGCGATGCTGCCTGGAGAATGGCGTAAAAAACTGGTTGATACGAATGTGGGGAAGCTCACTGAAGATGATCTGGCCTGGGCTGATTGTGCGTTTATAGGCGGCATGGCTGTCCAAAGGGATTCGGCGCGGCGAATCATTGCCCGGTGCAAGGAGGCGGGCCTTAAAATCATTGCAGGTGGGCCTCTCTTCACAAGCGAGTACGACCAGTTTGAGGATGTGGACCATTTTATACTGAATGAGGCCGAATTGACCCTCCCTCCTTTTCTGGAGGAGCTGGAGAAGGGATGCGCCAAGCGCGTCTATCAGACATCGGAGTTCTGCGACACTTGGAAAACCCCTGCACCTTTGTGGGAGCTGGCGGATTTCAAACATTATGCTTCGATGAGCATCCAGTTCTCCAGGGGTTGCCCCTTCAACTGCGAGTTCTGCAATGTGACAGCATTGTTCGGGCATCGGTCGCGTCTGAAAGCAGCCGAGCAGATTATCGCCGAGCTGGACGCGCTTTACGATCTTGGTTGGCGCGGCCAGATCTTTTTTGTGGATGACAACTTCATCGGCAACAAAGCCTATCTCAAGGCTCATCTTTTGCCGGCGCTCATCGAATGGCAGAAAGGAAAGAAGGGAATCCCTTTCAACACGGAAGCCTCGGTTAATCTTGCCGACGATGAACTTCTTATGAGGATGATGGTTGAAGCGGGCTTTGACGGGGTCTTCATCGGAATCGAAACGCCTGATGAAGAAAGCCTGGCGGAATGCAACAAACAGCAGAACAAAAACCGGGACCTGCTGGAGAGTGTGAAACTCATGCAGCGAGCGGGACTGCAAGTGCAGGGGGGCTTCATTGTCGGATTCGACAGTGACACTGCTTCCATCTTCCAGCGACAGGTCGAGTTCATCCAAAGAAGCGGAATCGTGACGGCCATGGTTGGCTTGCTGAACGCTCCTCCCGGCACAAGGCTTTATGAGCGCATGCGAGAGGAGGGACGCCTGAACGGACTCATTTCAGGCGACAACGTAGATGGGACCACCAACATCGTTCCGAAAATGGGTCTTGATGCGCTGCGGCAAGGGTACGGGAACATCCTCCAGCAGATTTACTCGCCAAAACACTACTATAAGCGGACCATGACCTTTCTGAGGGAGTATCAGAGACCTAAAATCAGGCCCTCTCTGGATTTTCAGCGATTGCTGGCGGTCTTCCGTTCGAGTGTGCGCCTGGGGGTTCTTGGCAAAGAACGATTCCATTATTGGAAGTTGTTGTTGTGGACCCTTTTTCGACGCCCCCAGCTCCTCTCTCTGGCCCTTACCTTTGCAATTTACGGTTATCATTTCCGAAAGATTTCGAAATTGAATAATTTTCAGTGAGGCTCTCGTCGCAGTGAACATCCTCTGTTTTTCGTTCCAGGCCGAGAACGCAGGTGTGAAGCTGTAAGAACCTGCTCAACAGCCGGCATAGACCCGACCAAGGTCACGCGATTTGCGCTTCAAAATGCGGCATCCGTGGCGGGCCTTCTCATGACCACAGAGGCGGCGGTTGCTGAAAAGCCCAAAAACGAGAAACTTTCGGCATCTGCCATGCCATCAGATGAAATGTATTAACTGTGCTACGGCTTCTCTTGTGGCGAAAGGAGGGTAGTTTATGGTGGGAGGAGGTTTTCGTCCCCA
>JAWOJI010000204.1:0-9130 GCA_046481735.1 Desulfatiglandales bacterium
CATCATTGTCGCGCCACCCGTATCCGTTGTCTGCCAAATCCTGTGGAGCCAACTGGTTAGCCGTCGCGCGGCATCAGGGGCTGCGACCCAAATTTCAGATCTCAAAGAACGGCAAGCACGCGTGTGGGACACCATTAGAGCAATGGATGAACCGCCATTGGCGCTGGTGACCAGTAGCATGGAGCGACTCACTCGGCGGTCGGGACCCCTCAGGCTGGTTTGAATCGGTGATTATAGACAAGGGGAAGGGCGCCGGACTGACGATGAACATGCCCGTGGTGGACGCCAACGGTGTGGTGGGGCGACTCGTTTCCGTGTCTCCGAACTATAGCAAGGTCCTGCTCATCATCGATCAAAACAGCGCGGTGGACGCTCTGGTTCAGCGTTCGAGGGAAAAAGGCATCGTCAAGGGCCTTACCTCCAGCCTGTGCAAGCTCGACTACGTCGTCAAGGCGGGGGATGTGGAGGTCGGAGATAGGGTGGTGACTTCGGGCATGGATCGGGTGTTTCCCAAGGGGCTTCCAGTGGGCGAGGTGGTGGATGTCGAGGACACGGCATGGGAGTTCTTCAGGAGCGTCAAGGTCAAGCCCATGGTGGATTTTTCGAAGCTGGAAGACGTCTTGGTCATCATGAGGGAGGACCCATTATTCGACGGGACCCGGGAAAAGGAATAGCGATCACCGCCCTGGCTTGGATTGCGGGTATCCTGCAGGTGCTGTTCAAAGGAAGCCTTATTGCGGGTATGGGGTCATATTTCCTTGACATCGATCTGATCACTATGATGATAGGGTACTTGCTGGTTCATTCGGGAAGGGCCGGGGCCTGCGTTTACGCCTTTTTTCTAGGAATGCTCGTGGATCTTTTCGCTGCAGGCGTGCCGGGCCTTTTCACGTTTCTCTACGTCACGGTGTTCCTGGTCATAGAGCTGGGTTCCAGGTTCTTCGACCTCCAAACGATCAAAGGACCCATGATCCTGGTTTTCCTTGGGGCTCTTGCAAGGCAGTTGTGCCTGGTGGGCATGCTCGAAGTCTTGGCCTACCAGGTTCATTTTAGCTCTTCCCTTTTTCTGGGCTTTGTCGTGTCTGCAGGAGTCACGGGGCTGATCGCGCCGTTCGTGTTCTCGCTTTTTGATTGGGTCAAGACAACATGGCTGGGCCTGGCTGGGGAAGGCCCTTGAGATCGTTCAGCGCTCAGGGCGGCGGCGAGATCATTCGAGGAGGGCGGCATTGGGATATTCCGGTTTTGAGAAGGCTTCCATAGAGATTTTCAGCACCCGTCTAAGAATACTCATCGTCATTGCTGTCGCGATTTTCGGCGCACTGGTTTTGAGACTCTGGCTCCTGCAGGTTGTCCACGGTCCCCACTACAGGGTCAAGTCTGAAAATAACCGCATCCAACTCCTGGACATTCCCCCTTTCAGAGGCATGATCTTTGATCGCAACGGAGAGTTGTTGGTCGACAACCGTCCGTCTTTCGACCTGTTCCTGGTACCCGAGGATGTCCGAGACCGGACGAACCTGGCGGAAAGCCTGGGACGCCTGATCGGAATCGACGCGGGGTTTGTCATTGAAAAATTCACCGGAGAATCTTCCCGGTACGGTTTTCGGCCTATCCCGATCAAGAGAAACCTCTCCCGCGAGGAGCTGGCTGTGCTGGAGGCCAATTTCTTCAATCTCTCCGGGGTGGCCATTCAGGTGAAACCCCGGCGGCACTATGTGATGGACGACTTTGCCTCTCACTTGATCGGATACCTTGGAGAAATCAGCGACAGGCAATTGAAAAGCGGGCACTATGAAGACGGAAAGCCCGGCGACCTGATCGGCCAGTTCGGCGTGGAGAGAGTCAGGCAAAGAGAGCTGCAAGGAACTCGAGGAGGGGAACAGGTCGAGGTGGACGCGGCCGGCCGCAGACTGGCGGTATTGTCCAGAAAACCGCCGATTGCAGGGGAGAATCTCGCGCTCACCCTCGACAAGAACCTCCAGCTTGCGGCGGAGAAGGCGCTTTCCGGCAAGAAGGGAGCGATTGTAGCCATGAACCCGATGAACGGCGAGATCCTGGCCATGGCAAGCGCGCCCTCTTTCAATCCCAATATCTTCATAGAAGGGTTGGATCGATCTGAATGGACCAGGCTCACGACAAGCAAGGATTTCCCATTGCAGAACAGGGCGATCCAGGGACAGTACCCCCCAGGGTCCGTTTTCAAAATTGTCATGGCGCTTGCCGGGCTGGAAGAAGGGCTCATTGATCCTCGGGACCAAGTGTTTTGCGGCGGAAGTTTCAAACTCGGGGATCACTCATTTCGATGTTGGAGGAAGCAGGGACACGGCAGAGTCGATTTGCACCGGGCGTTGGTGGAATCGTGCGACGTCTATTTCTATTCCCTGGGCAGGCGGCTTGGGGTGGATAAGATCGCCCACTATGCCAAAATCTGCGGTTTGGGAAAGTCCTCCGGTTTTGAGCTGGGTTCCGAACAAGCGGGCCTCATTCCCACCAGCGAATGGAAGTTGAGGCGATTCGGGATTCCATGGCAGGCGGGTGAAACCATTTCGACCTCCATCGGGCAAAGCTTTGTGCTGGTCACTCCCATTCAGATGGCGCGCCTTGTGGGGGCTTTTTTTAACGGCGGCATTCTTTATGAGCCGCGGATCGTTCAATGGGTCGGCAAAGAAGGCGAGGAGAGTTACCGGTTCACCCCCCATGCAGCGGCAAAGATCAAGGCCAGGGAGGCACATATGGCCCTGATCAGGAATGGGCTGATCGGCGCTGTCAACGAACCCCGGGCAACGGGCTCGAAATCCAAGATTCAGGGGGGAACCGTGGCAGGAAAGACCGGCACCGCTCAGGTCATCTCGCTCGCCATGGAGAAAGCCCTCGGGAAAGAGGATGAGCTGCCTCCCGAATTCAAAGACCACGCCTGGTTTGTCGCCCTTGCTACTGCCGAGAACCCGAGGCTCGCCGTCGCGGTGCTCGTGGAGAACGGGGGTGGAGGGGGGAGCGCCGCGGCGCCCATAGCTGGTGAACTGATCAAGGCTTATTTGGGAGGCTTCCAGGAAGCTCACGTCGTAGCCGGGGGAGGTTCAGTGGAATAATGGGGTTTTTTGGGGCCTGAAAACATGTTTGATCGACGGCTGATACAGAACTTCGACTGGAACCTGCTGCTTCTGCTTCTCCTCATCGCGGGAGGGAGCATCCTCAATCTCTACAGCGCAACCTATCCTGTCAGAGGGTCCGGGGGCTCGCAGATCTTCGTGAAGCAGATCTACTGGTTCGTTATCGGGTTCGTGCTTCTTCTGGGGTTGACCGCCTTTGACTACCACCATCTGGAGAGACTCGCCTACCCGCTGTATCTGTTCTCTTTGGGGCTCCTCGTTGTCGTTTTATTCATAGGGGACGTGCGCTCAGGATCTCAGCGCTGGATCAGTTTAGGGGGGGCCTCGTTTCAGCCTTCGGAATTCATGAAGATCTGCATGGTCGTCGTTCTTGCCAAGTTCTTCAACGACCGTGCTCAGGTCAGCGAGTACCGGCTGAGGGATTTGTGGCTGCCCTTCCTGCTCATGGCCCTTCCAGCACTCTTCATCCTCAAGCAACCGGATCTCGGAACGGCTTTGCTGCTGCTCATCGTTTCTTTCTCCATCGTTCTCTTCGCAAAGATGAGATGGCGCTCCCTGCTTGTCCTGGTGCTTTGCACTGCCTCCTCCGTTCCTTTTCTCTGGATGAGCCTGAAAGAATACCAGCAGAGGCGTATCCTCACCTTTCTCAATCCCGACCTTGACCCATTGGGCGCAGGGTACCACATTAACCAGTCCAAGATTGCGATCGGATCCGGTCTCACGTGGGGAAAAGGCTTCCTGCAGGGCACCCAAACGAGGCTCCATTTCCTCCCGGAACGACACACGGACTTTGCCTTTTCGGTCCTGGCCGAGGAATGGGGATTCATGGGAGCCCTGATTCTGCTCTCCCTCTACCTTGCCGTGATCCTGTGGGGGATCAACATTGCCCGCAGTTCAAAGGACCGTTTCGGCGCCATGATCGCTGTCGGTGTGGTGGCCATTGTGTTCTGGCAGACGGCGATCAACGTGTGCATGACAACAGGCTTGCTCCCCGTGGTGGGCATTCCTATGGTCATGTTCAGCTATGGCGGCTCATCCATCCTTTCCACGATGATCGGCATGGGGCTTCTGATGAATGTCAGCATGCGCAGATTCATGTTCCAGTGAGGGGTTTTCCCTTGGTTTTTGCTTGCAATGGGGTTTTCCATGTGATATCCAAACCCATTCCACGCGGAACACGACGATGAAAAAGAAGGATGAGATCAACGCTTTCCTCGGGATCAACACGGAATTCGACGGAAAACTCTCTTTTACAGGGAGCGTCCGCGTCGACGGGCGATTCAAGGGGGAGATATCGGGGGATGGAACCCTCGTCGTAGGGGACTCTGCAAAGGTCCAGGCCGACGTTCGCGTCCCCCACCTCATCGTCAGCGGGGAAATTCGGGGAACCCTGATCGCAGGGGAAAGAATCGAAGTCCACCCTCCGGGAAAGGTGTTTGGAAGCATTCAGGCGCCCGTCGTCGTTATGGAGGCGGGGGTCCTTTTTGACGGGGAGTGCCGCATGCACGCTTCAGTGGATGGAGTAGACGGCGAGGACGAGGCACGCCCTACCGGGAGCTGAAATATTTTTGCGGAATCGCTCAAAAAAGTTTTGACAAGGCCAAGCTTTTTTTTATAAAAGCCATACGCTGACGAGAAGGATGGGGGGCTATGCTGAAAATTGATTACACCCTGCTCGTGCAAATCGCCAATTTCCTTTTCCTTCTAATCATTCTCAACCTGATTCTTTACAGACCCATTCGCGACGTTCTGCGAAAAAGACGGGCTGAAATGGAATCCCTTGAAGGCGGGATTGAAGACCTGCAAGACCAGGCCGAC
The DNA here is from genome assembly GCA_046481735.1 of Desulfatiglandales bacterium. Classification (GTDB taxonomy): domain Bacteria; phylum Desulfobacterota; class DSM-4660; order Desulfatiglandales; family HGW-15; genus JAFGDM01. The sequence goes on from JAWOJI010000204.1 coordinate 4,929, forward strand.
GATCTTTCCTACGATCTGGAAGAAAACCTGGCCGGAGCCAGGCGGGAAGGTGTGGAACTGAAGGAAAGCATCCGGCATCAGGGGATTGAAGAAGAAAGGGGAATGGTGCAGGAGGCTGGGAACACAGCGGGGGATAGGATCGCTGAAGCCAGAGCAGAGATGGAAAGTAAACTGGCCGCGGCCCGTCAATCCCTTGAAAATGAACTTGCCGCTTTTTCACGGGAATTGGCGGGGAAACTCCTGGGAAGGAGTGTTTGATGGCGAAACGGTGTTTCCGCTGCAGAAAGCCTTTTGCATTTCTCCTGCTCGCACTTGCCGGGGTCCTCTTCTTAAGCGGCTTCGCCCTCGCAGCCGGGGATCCGGCCCATGGCGGGGACCGGAGCGATGATCTCAAGGATCTTCTCTACCGGATTATCAACTTCTCCCTTCTGGTGATCATCCTTTTTGTGGTCCTCAGAAAAGTGGGGATCAAGCAATTCTTCGCTTCCCGCGGAGAGGAGATCCAAAAAAAGCTCGAGGAGCTGACCAAAAACAAAGAGGAGGCGGAACGGAAATACCGGGAACTGGAGAAACGGCTCCAGGATTTCGACAAGCACAAGCAAGGCGTGATTGAACAATTCAAGGCCGAAGGCCTGGCAGAAAAAGAGAGAATTGTGGCCGACGCAAGGCTCAAGGTGAATCAGATCATCGAGGAGGCTGAGGCTTCGATCCGCCAGGAAATGCAAACGGCCCGGGAACGCCTGAAAGCGGAGGTGGCGGCTCTGACCACTCGCAAGGCGGAAGAAATCATTTTGGGCGAGATGACGGAAAGAGACCAAGACAAGCTGGTGAATGACTTCATAGAAAGGGTGGGCAAAGAGCATTGATCTCGTCAAAGGTTTCGAAAAGGTATGCGAAGGCCTTGCTGAGCCTTGGAAAAGAAGACGGCAAATACCGGGAATACGGCAGGGAGTTGAAGGATTTCCTGTCTTTTTTCCAACAGAACGCTGAATATGCGCAAGCGGTTTCCAATCCGGTTTTTGACCTGGAAGATCGCAAGAGAATCCTGAACCTCGTTTTTGAAAAAGCTCGTTACTCAGAGACGGTCAAGAATTTCCTGAACCTGCTTCTCGATAAAAACAGGCTTGGCGGGATCTCCGGCATCTACGTTTTCTATGAAAAACTCATGGATGAGGTTGCCAACGTAGCCCGCGCAGAAGTGATCACGCCGAGGCCTCTTCATGAAGATTCGAGAAAGCGTCTTGAAAAAGTGCTCGAAGGGTTGACCTCCCGCAAAATAAGAATGGAAACCAGGGAGGACGAAACCTTGATCGGGGGAATCGTGGTGAAGATCGGCGACCTGGTCTTGGATGGAAGCATTAAAGCCCAGCTCAAGGGGCTCAAAGAATCACTGAAAAGGGGTGAATATAGATAATGGAAATCAGAGCGGAAGAAATCAGCCAGATCATCAGGAACCAGATTAAGGACTATGACCAGAAGATCGAGATGAGCGAGACGGGGACGGTTCTGTCCGTGGGTGACGGCATCGCTCGCGTCTATGGCGTGGAGAACGCCATGGCCATGGAAATGCTCGAGTTTCCGGGCGGCATCTTCGGTCTCTGCCTTAACCTGGAAGAGGACAACGTGGGTGTCGCCATCATGGGGGATGACACCAAGATCAAAGAGGGGGATGTGGTCAAGCGGACGGGCCGGATCGCGGAGATCCCGGTGGGTGATGCGGTCCTCGGCCGCGTCATAGACGCAGTGGGAAACCCCCTCGACGGCAAAGGCCCCATCGAGGCCACCGAATACCGGAGAATCGAAATGGTGGCGCCGGGTGTCATTGCCAGGCAGCCCGTGAAAGAGCCCATGTACACGGGAATCAAAGCCATCGACGCCATGACGCCGATCGGCAGGGGCCAGCGGGAGTTGATCATCGGCGACAGGCAGGTCGGGAAAACGGCGATCGGCGTGGATGCCATCATTAACCAGAAGGACTCGGGGGTATTCTGCATCTACGTGGCCGTGGGGCAGAAGAAATCCACAGTGGCCCAGGTGGTGGATGTGCTCCGGAGGCACGGCGCCATGGAGTACACGACGGTGGTCGCCGCGTGCGCCAGCGACCCGGCCACCCAGCAGTATATCGCCCCTTTCGCCGGCTGCGCCATCGGCGAGTATTACCGGGACAGGGGACAGCACGCGCTGATCATCTACGATGATCTTTCAAAGCAGGCCGTCGCATACCGCCAGGTTTCCCTGCTCCTGAGACGACCGCCGGGACGGGAAGCCTTTCCCGGGGACATCTTTTACAACCATTCACGGCTGCTTGAGCGGGCCGCCAAGCTGAACAACGAGCTCGGCGGCGGATCGCTGACGGCTCTCCCGATCATCGAAACCCAGGCCGGCGACGTCTCCGCCTACATCCCCACCAACGTGATTTCCATCACCGACGGTCAGGTCTACCTCGAACCGGGCCTCTTCTTCTCGGGCATCAGGCCGGCGATCAACGTGGGATTGTCGGTGTCCCGGGTCGGGGGTTCGGCCCAGACCAAAGCCATGAGGAAGGTGGCAGGGTCCCTACGCCTCGACATGGCCCAGTTCCGGGAACTGGAAGCCTTTGCACAATTCGGCAGCGATCTGGACAAGGCCACCCAGCGGCAGCTCAACCGCGGCCGGAGGCTCGTGGAGGTGTTGAAGCAACCCCAGTACCAGCCCATGTCCGCAGAAAAGCAGGTCATGATCCTGGCTGCCGGGACCTATGGATATCTGGATGAATGGCCCGTGGAAGAGGTGAGCGCCTTCGAGAAGCAGATGATCGAATTCATGGAGGCAAAGCACGGCGACATCCTGGCTGAGATCAAGGAAAAGGGCCAGATCAGCGACGACCTGGAGGGGAAGATCAAGAAAGCGCTCGACGAGTTTAAGACGGTCTTCCACCCGGCTTAAGACCGTCGCGGAGAGGATGAAAGAAATCCATGGCAACCTTACGAGACATTCAGAACAAGATCGCAGCCGTTAAGAAAACCAAGCAGATCACCCGCGCCATGAACATGGTGGCTGCAGCCAGGCTCCGCAGCACCCAGACAAGAATGGAGAACTTCGAGCCCTATGCCCGCAAGTTCGCAGAGGTGCTCGGAAACTTGTCCAGTCGGATCGATCGTGACGTTCACCCCCTGCTCAGGAGGAAGGAAAGCGTTTCCAGGCTGGAGCTCATCCATTTCACAGCGGACCGCGGTCTGTGTGGAAGTTTCAACATGAACCTCATTTTGCGCGGCCAGAAGTGGCTCAAGGAGCAGTCTGAAAAGGGCATGACATGCAAGATGACGGTGGTGGGCAAGAAGGGAAGGGATTTCTTCCGCAAGGCCGGCCGTGACATCAACCGGGATTACATTGGTATTTACGGCACGGTGGACATATCCTTCGTGAACAAGATGACCTCCGAGTTTCTTGCGAGGTTTCTGGCCGACGAGGTGGACGAAGTCCACATGATCTACTCCCGCTTTGTGAGTGTGGCCAAGCAGGTCCCCACAGTGGTCAAGCTTCTGCCCATCGAGACGCCGAGGGTGGAGGAGGCCGAGGAAACCCGGGTGGAGTACCTCTATGAACCGTCGGCGGATGCCTTGCTCATCGATCTGCTGCCGAAACACATCAGCATACAGATCTTGAATGCTTTCTTGCAGCAGGAAACCAGCGAGCATGCCGCCCGCATGGCCGCCATGGACAATGCCACGAAGAACTGCTCGGACATCATTTCCCACCTGACCCTGGTCTTCAACAAGGCCAGGCAGGCCGCGATCACGGCGGAGCTGATGGACATCGTGGGTGGGGCGGAGGCTCTGAGAAACGCATAACAGGAATAGTTGAAATCAACACATTCAGCACATACAGGAGGTCTTAGTCAAACTATGAGCGATGGGAAAGTAATCCAGGTTACAGGACCTGTGGTGGACGTGGAGTTTCCGGAAGGCGACCTGCCATTCATTTTCACGGCGCTGACCATTTCAAACCCTACCATAGACGATACGCCGGAAAACCTCGTGGTCGAAGTGGCCCAGCACTTGGGCGACAATGTGGTAAAAACCATTGCCATGGACACGACCGACGGTCTTGTCCGGGGCATGAAGGTCACGAACACGGGGCAGCCCATCATGATGCCCTCGGGGGAGGCCATTCTGGGTCGTGTTTTGAACGTGGTGGGCAGGCCTGTGGACGGTCTCGGGCCT
>JAWOJI010000246.1:0-2714 GCA_046481735.1 Desulfatiglandales bacterium
GCACGATAGGGCAGATCCTCCGGATCGGCCCTATCGTGCTGTCGGCGGCCAGGAGTTTGCGTGCGCCGTATTCGGTGAGGACCGCCACCGGAGCCTGCTCATCCTGGTCGGAGCGGGTGAGAACCCTTCCGGCGAGGACAGGCCTTTGCACGAGGTCGAACCATTGAGGCGTTGTCCCCACCACACGAAGTTCGAGGCTCCGCGTTCCAGAGAAACCCTCCCTGCGAACGAGTTTCACCGGGACCGTTTTGCTCACCGTGTCGATGGTCTCATCGATCCTGAGGTGATCTTCGTAGGTGAGCCCGTAGATGCTCATAAAGGATCCCGCTGCTCCGATGCTTTCGTCTTCAACCGGTTTGACTGCATTGATGATGATGTTGTTGGTCCCAAGCTTCCGGATTTGATCGAGGGCCTCCTGGCTCGCACCTTCCCCCACCGCCAGCATGGCCACGACACTCCCCACGCCGAAAACGACGCCGAGCATCGTCAAGGAGGAACGGAGCTTGTGGAGTCGCAAATTCTCGATGCTCAGGGACAGGTTGCGTATGAATCTGGCTTGCCTCATCGGGTGGCTTCCTGAATCCTCTCGATCATCCCGTCTTTCATGTGGAGCCTCTTTTGGGCGTAAGCGGCAATATGGGCCTCGTGTGTCACCATGATGATGGTCTTCCCCTGGAGATTGAGTTCTTCCAGCAGCACCATGATCTGTTCGCCGGTCTTGGTGTCCAGGTTGCCGGTGGGCTCATCTGCGAGCAGGATCTGGGGGTCGTTGGCCAGAGCCCTGGCAATGGCCACCCGTTGCATCTGTCCCCCCGAAAGTTCCCCGGGCCGATGGTCCAGCCTGGCTTCAAGTCCAACCTTTGATGCGAGATCCCGGGCGCGTTCCGCGCTGTGCAGGGAATCCCATCCCAGGTAGTAGAGAGGAAGCTCGATATTCCTCTGAACGGAGAGCTGGGGAATCAGGTTGAAGCTCTGGAAAATGAACCCCAGGTGTTTGAGGCGGAGATTGCTCAGGGCGTTGTCGTCCAGGGTGCTCACATCGTGCCCTCCAAGGACGTAGCTTCCTTCCGTCAAACGGTCCAGGCACCCGAGAATGTTCATCATGGTGCTTTTCCCCGAGCCGCTGGGCCCCATGATCGCCCAGAAGTCTCCCTGTTGAAACGAGAGGGTCACCCCATTGAGGGCGCAAACATCTTCCTTGCCCATCCGGTAGACCTTCCTGGCCTTTTACAATCTGACTTCGCCGCGCGGTTCTCCTTGCATTACCGGACGTCCCCCGTTTTCTGACGCACGAACCTCCATTTTTCTTCAGGAGACATAACCGTAAACGCTTCTTTTTCCTCAGGCGAGAGGCTTTCCAGAAAATCTCTTCTCCGGTCCTCTTCGTCGGGAGAGGGCGTCCGGGAAACGGCTTCCGCCTCTTCCGCAGAAGGGATGCTCCCGATGTCCGGATCCTCTGAGTGTTGCTCAGGGCCAATCGCCGCGGCGGCAAGAGGCGGTGTCAAGGATACCAAATCCCCGGGTTCCAAGCCTCGGGTGATCCGCATCACCCTGTTGTTGTCGAGGCCGATATCGACCTCTCGAGGCTCCAGCCTGCCCTCCTCTCTGACGACATACACCGTAGGGTGTCCGCTCACGCGCAGGACCGCCTGCACCGGAACATAGGTGGCTTCCACGTGCTGTTCCACGATGATCTCCGCTTTGCAGCTCATCCCGGCACGAAGGGCGTCGATCCTGTTCCCCAAATGGATTTCCGTGTTGTAAACCTTCAAGTCAGGGTTCAGCCAGGCGCTCTGTGCATCGGGCAGCAGCGCGATCTTTACGACCTTGCCGGTGAATGTCTTCCCCGGAATGGCATCCACCGTGACCTTTACCGGCAGTCCGGGGCGAACCTTGTCCAGGCTCGCCTCAGGAATCGCGACTTCGACCTTTGCGGCCGCACTTGTGGGAAGGTGAATCAATTCCTGCCGCTCTCGCACTTCCTGCCCTTCTTCGAGGGGCGGCGCCATCCTGCGGCCGGGGCCGCCGCTTTGGGCGCTGGTGGCGTGGATCACGAGGCCGTCCGAGGGCGCATAGATCGTTGCCTTCTCGATTTGACTTTCCGTCCTGGCAAGTTTGTCCTTTTGCTGATCGAGTTCCGCCTTCCTTGCTTCCAAGGCGGCCCTCGCCATGACGACTTCCGCCTTGGCCTTCCGCTCGGTCCGTTCCAGGGCCATCCGGGCCTGGCTCACATCGCTTTGGAGTTGAGCCGATTCCCTTTTGTGGGTGTAATGGGAAAACAAGTCCAGGTTGCTCTCTGCCAGATCCAATTCCAGGGTCTTTGTCTTCAGGTTCAACTCGTCGGCAGCCGATTCGGACTCGGAGATGTACTTCTCATGGTGAAGTCTTCTTGACCAGGTTGCTTTCTCCTCGGCCCGCGTGACCTCCTCCCTTGCCAGGGTGATTCTTGATTCCAGTTCTTTCAGCCGGCTGGGGTGCTCGCCCTCCAAATACTTCTTCAGATCTTCCCGGGCAAAATCGTAAACCAATTGAGCCTTCTCCACGTCGGCCTGGGCCTGGTTTTCGACCACGGCCAGGTTTTCCCGAGCGCTCACAAAAGCTGCTTCAGCGTTTTGCACCCTGATCTGCTGCTCAACCCTTTCATCCAGCAGCTTGCTGACATCAAGCTCAACGAGGAGATCGCCTTTGCGGACGCGGGTTCCCTCGGGAACAAG
>JAWOJI010000285.1:0-3254 GCA_046481735.1 Desulfatiglandales bacterium
AGGCGTTTTCAACCTTTGAATACCCATGTCCCAACGGTATTCGAAGACCCTGTACCGGCGTTTTAATCACGTAAACTTTTAAGAGGAGGGTGAAAATGGCCAACACAAGTGTAGGACGGTTTCCTGATCCCCATGACTTTAAAGTCCCCAAGGAGCTTGAAGGGTGGGAGGAGATGTATCCACCCCAGCGGTTGTTCAGCCAGGACAGAGCGGAATGGGAAAAGAGGCATTTCTGGTACCAGGACAAAATCCATGCACCGGAACCCATGTACCCCCTTGATGATATCTTCCAGGAGGCATGGCAGATCGCTCTTTCCCAGTATACCACGAGAGTCTTCTGCATTCCCCCGGCCCAGGGAATCGCCCAAAGGATGATCGGCTGCTACATGTACATCACGGCCGTGGAGCCCCCTCCGCCTGAAGTGATCGGGAAAAAAGCGGAACTCTTCGGCAAAAGGGTCCCTTACGTCTTCCAGAATTACAACCAGCTTTGGGACCACTGGTACGACAAGTTCCAGGAACTGGGCAAGGAGATGGAGGCGATCAAGATACCGGCGGCATTTCCGGATTTCGTGCCTGATGACGAGGTCTTCCCCAAGCCCAAGGGTTTTACGGAAGCGCACGAGGTCATGGAGTCTTTCAACACCATCATCAGCCTGATTTTCAAAGCCTGGCAGTTCCATTTCGAGTATCTGAACCTGGCCTACCTGGCTTATCTCATGTTTGTGGACACGGCGAGAAAACTCTTCCCGGGTATCAAGGAGAGCACCATCGGCAAAATGGTCGCCGGCGCCGACGTCTCCATGTTCCGGCCGGAGGAGGAACTCTGCCGGTTGAGCCGCCTGGCCATGAGCCAGTCGCCGGTGAGCAATATCCTCAAGAAAGACACCTCTGCTGCAGAAAAAATCAAGGAGCTCCAGTCCACCGACGCCGGCCGGATGTGGCTCGAAGAGATGGAAAGGATCAAGAACCCCTGGTTTTACGTATCCTGCGGCAGCGGATGGTATCATTACGAGGGAAGCTGGATTAACAAGATGGATGTGCCCTTCAGCTACATGAAGAGCTATGTGGAAAGGCTTGAGAAAGGCGAAAAGATCGAACGGTCTCTCACGGCGATTTCAGAAGAACGAGATCGGATCGTCGCTGAGTACAGGGCGCTTATCAAGTCCGAGGACGACCGGAAATCCTTTGACGATGCCTACAACGTGGTCAGGGCCATTTACCGGTATGCAGAGGATCACCTGTTCTGGGTGGAGCACTGGCTTCACACCATATGGTTTCGGAAAATAAGAGAGTTCGGCAACCTGCTCGCAAAGTATGATGTGCTGAAAGAGCCTGACGATATTTACCTCTTCAACCGGTTCGAGGTCCCCATGCTGCTGGAAGACCTAGCCACGTCATGGGCGCTCGGGATTGGGGCCCCCACAAGGGGCAAACACTGGCAGGAAATGGCCGCAAAGCGAGAGAAAATCCTCGAGGCGGCGAGAAACTGGAATCCCATTCCGGCTCTTGGGGTTCCCCCGACAGAGATTTCCGAACCCTTCACCGTCATGCTGTGGGGCATCACGACCGACACGGTTGCGGAGTGGCTCAAAGGATCGGACGTTGACGCAAAGGACCTCAACGAGCTGAAGGGGTTTGCCTCATCCGCCGGGGTTGTAGAAGGGCCTGCCAGAGTGCTAAAGCTCCTGGAGGACGTCGTGGACCTGCAGCCCGGCGAGATCATGGTTGCCAAGTGCACCAACCCTTCGTGGGCGCCTGTGTTCACGAAAATCAAGGGCGCTGTCACCGACATCGGAGGTCTCACATCCCATGCGGCCATTGTTTCAAGAGAGTATGGGCTGCCCGCTGTGACCGGGACAGGCGTAGCTACCTCGGTCATCAAAACAGGGGATGTCATCAAGATAGACGGCAGCACGGGAATCGTAACCATCGTGAAAAGGGCATAGCCCTGATGCTGGATGTACCGGGGGCGCCTCTTGCCGCGCCCCCGGTACGGTTTATTGAGGGAGGATACCACCATGGCGGACAAATGGATTTACTGGCTTAAGGAACTGGGGACAACACACAATGACATCGTGGGAAAGAAGTGTGCCAATCTTGGAGAATTGACCAAAGCCGGGTTTCATGTTCCGCCGGGCTTCGCCTTGAGTGTGGAAGCGTACAACCGGTTTATGAAAGAGACCGAGGTTACAGACCGGTTGCTGGCCTTTCTGAAGGATTTTCAAGCCGATCCGAACGAGGTGGCGGACACCTTGAAATTCGAAGCCGCCTCCCAGGAAATGAGGAAGATAACCGAGTCCATCCGGATGCCGGCAGATATGGAGGAAACCATCCGGCGCTATTACGCCGAGCTCTGCAACGTGACCGGAAAGAAAGACCTTTTTGTCGCCACGAGATCGGCAGGGCCCGTGAGCCACCCGGGCCAATACGAAACCTATCTCAATGTCAGCGGCAGCGACGATGTGGTAAAGAACGTGATCCGCGTGTGGTCCAGCACCTTCAACACCCGCTCGGTGATTGCCCGGGCCAGGCTGGGCCTCCCGCTCCATTATGACCCGATCGGTGTGGCCGTGCTCACGATGGTGGATGCCAAGGCCGCCGGCGTTCTGTTTACCGTTAACCCGGTGAACGGCGATGAATCGAAAGTCGCCATCGAGGGGAGCTTCGGCTTCGGAGAAGCCGTGGTGTCGGGGAACGTGACGCCGGACCGGTACCTTGTGGACAAGGTCACCTTTGAAATCGACGAACGGGTTGTATCCGACAAGGGTGCCGAATTCGCCTACAATCCCAAGACCAAGGAAATGGAGTACAAGGAGCTTCCGCCCGAGAAAAGGAAGTTGCCGTGCCTTGAGGACCGCGAGATCCTTGAACTCACGCGAATCGCCAAGAAAGTAGAGGCCCATTTCGGTTGCCCCCAGGACGTCGAGTACTCTATCTCAGGAAGCACCCCCTTCCCTGAAAGCATTTATCTTGTCCAGGCCCGCCCTGAATCCGTGTGGGGGAAAAAGAAGAAAGAATCGGTGCTCGGCAAGAAGTCCGGCTGGGACCTCCTCTTCGAAAAGGCCACGACCCCTATAAAGCTGAAAAGCAGTTAGCATTTTTTCGATGACCCATGAGCCGTGAGCTCCCAAAACCCTAAGTTTTTCTCATAGGTAGATCTAATCATAAGTCTGTCTTATGAATATCATAAAAAAATACGAATTGACAGGCCGGGGCTCATGGTTGATGGTATCCGCAACAAACATCTACGT
>JAWOJI010000366.1:0-3933 GCA_046481735.1 Desulfatiglandales bacterium
CGATGTGCTTCAGCAGGACAGTCACGGTGTTGTCCGCGCTCACTTTCATAGATGAGAGTCTCGAGCGCCAACCCTTGCCATTGCTTGTCTGCCGGGTCACGCAGGAGCTCGGCGGCAGCCCGAGCCACCCCCGGGTCGAACCAGTAGAATTTCGGCTGCGCCACCTCCCTCACTTTCAGGCCCGGCCGCCACGCAGGTAGGAAGTGCCCGACCAAGGTGTCAGTCAAAATGGCAAAATAGGTGTCCACAGTGCTGCGGGCAACAGAGGCTTCACGTGATATGTTCTGGGCATTGACGATCTGGCCGTTGATCTGCCCGGCCACGGCAAGAAAGCGCACAAAGGGCGGCACATTCCGGATCAAGCCTTCAGCCTGCAGTTCCTCTTTGAGATAGGTGTTGACGTAGGCGGCGAGAATATCCGCGGCCGTATCAGGCTCTTCAAGAACGAACGGCAGCAAGCCCCAGTTCAGCGCGAAATCGAGGTCGAACCCGGTACCCAGCTCTGCGGCGGAGAAACTCTCCATAGAAAGCGTCAGCGCACGACCTGCAAGAAGGTTGGCGCCTCCTCGGCGGAGCTTCCGGGCCGACGACCCGCAGAGGGCAAATCGCCACCTGCGTGATTCCATGAGGCGATGAACTTCATCCAGCAACGCCGGAACCTTCTGTATCTCATCCAGCACCACCCAGGCGCCTGCAGGTTTCTTGCCGACTAACGCCTCAAGCCGGTGCGGATCGCGTGAAAGCTCTAGAAAAAGAGAGGCATCGAGCAGGTCCAGCCGAAAAGATTCCGGAAGGACCTGATGAAGCCATGTGCTTTTGCCTATCCCTCTCGGCCCGAACAGGAAAAAGGACCTCTCGGGTCTTTTCAGGAGCCTGGGTATTGTTTCGACAAGTGCCATTTATGCCTACTATGCTGTAAATTTACAATGCAAATTTACAACATGATGTAATATCGTGTCAAGGTTTTCATGAAAAATTCAGGGTTACTTTAGACGCCACCCATTTCACGCCAGAAATTTTCTTTTCCTGTGGTCAGAAAGGTTGTCCTGGGCCGGCCAGAATTGGGTTTCATCTGGCGTGAAAATGGGACGGTCGCGGAGGGTCAGGATGTGGCCGGGAAAATTGTGCTCGGTCTAAACCCTCCTGGAGACGAGCACCTCGTACTTGGCGCCGACGCTCATCAGCCCCTCGTCAAATGACCAGTGGCACAGGCGGCAGAGGGAAAGGCCGTTCGTGGGCTTGTCGTCATGGCTTTCGCTCCAGGGTTTGATGTGGGCAGCCTCCACGACGGTGTGGCCGTCCGGCGTGAGCATCCTGATCCCGCACAGGGCGCAACGGTGATCGTAAATCGTTACGATCGCTTTTCTGAACCCCTGGTCCCGGATCCGCACGGCCGTCTCCGATTCCTCCGGCCGCAACGGTTGATGCAGCATGAATCTGTTTTGAGGGCTTCTTTTCGTCTATCCCGGCCCGCCGGGATAGACGAAAACCTGGATATCTCCTCAGTGTCCTCCGTGCCTTGGTGGTGAATAACTGGCCCGGTTCCAGTAAAGATTGAACGTATCGACCAGTTCGAGGGACGGTTCAATGAAGTTCTTTGTGACCTGACCCAGCATAATCAGGTCCATCACCGAAAGAAGAACGAAAGGCTTGTGCGGGGCTTGATGGCAGGTTAGAGCTGACCAGCGCATCCGGTTCTTGTCGGTCAGAAGGTTCGCGAACATCCGAAGGTGTTTTTCGAGCATTGTATTCCCCCGCCGTTCACATCCCCTAAGTCCCGCACAGGCTGCAAGCCTTTGTGCAGTCAGGCAACTTGGGACATGGTCCACTGCGCATTTATATTTTTATGTACCCCAAAATCACGACCAAACCTGATTATGCCTACCTTCTGATACCAGATCAAATCCCTCAGCGTTCTAACATCACGGTCAGGCATACACCACCCCACATACGCTTGCAGACCTGAGAGAGTCCATCTCAATGTTGAAAATCCGGTTCTAATCCCGTTTTCAGGGCCAGATTTCACACTTTCTCGCCAGGTCTCAAGTCCCTTGCGGTGGTTCGAGCCTTACCCAAAACGGGTGTCAAGGATAAGTACACGCAGTAAAGAACGCCTCGCAGTTACCGCTCTCTTGCTGATTTGCTTGACCTTGAAGGGCCTTTCAACTATGTTCCCGCAAAAGAAAATCTTTCTTACTCCCGCGCCGTCAAAGTGAAGGACCATGACTGATTTATCCCTTGATGCAACCGGTGGTGATCAATGTTTCGAGGATTTCGTGCCTGGCTCTATGCGCACCTTTGGAACAGTTTTGGTGAAAGAGCAGGAGATCATTGAGTTTGCCAGACGGTACGATCCTCAGGTTTTTCACACCGATCCCGTTGCAGCTCGAAAAACCCCATATGGCGGTCTGGTGGCCAGCGGCTGGCACACGGCTGCCATGGCCATGCGCCTTATTGTGGATCACCGTATCTCTCAGGTGGCGAGCGCAGGTTCACCGGGCCTGGATGAGCTTCGATGGCTAAAGCCTGTGCGGCCCGGAGATGAACTCTCCGTGCGAGTTACCGTGCTGGAAGCCAGGCGGTCGGAGTCAAAACCGGACCGAGGCGTTGTGCGGTCTCTGGTGGAGGTTCTTAATCAGGACGGGTCGGTCGTGATGAGCTTCAAAGGTGTGAGTATCCTGCTCTGTCGAGATACTCGGCGCACTTCAACGGCACCTGAACCGGAATGACGACTCCACAAAAGCAACAATAATGAGTTAGTCAAGACCGTCCTCCATCCCCACAATCATCAGGCCTTCGTCGAAAGACCGCTGGTACAGAATTTTCATCACCCGGAAAGCAATAATCACCTCTTGGATCTTAAAAGGCGCATTTCAGGATCAAAAGAGACGTTAATGGAAGGACAGAACTCCCTCGCACTTCAAAAGTAATAAAACGATGTACGTCCCATATTCCGTCCTTTTCCAGCGGAACACCAAAGACGGCTGTGACAATTTTGCCTTTACGCCCTTTGATTTCCCTCTGTATCCTGATTGTGCCGTCGTTGGGATAGCCTGTTGTCTGCTTGTCGGCTTCAACAGACTTCCTTTTTCTGCACGAGCATGCGGGAACCGGCTTGCCGCACCCCGGGCACATCGGGCCCGTTTGTGTCGAATAAACCAATGGATTGTCGTTCATGCTTCTGTTTTCCAATTCCTCCTTATACCCATAGGATTGACCGGGATGTCGTTGCGAACCACAAGCTCAGGATAAAGGTCCCGTGCTAGAACCGGAATGTGAACCGTGAACTCGTCCGATGCACCTCGTTTCCCAGTTCGGTCATCCAGACGGCCTCTTCGGCCGATAGGGGGCCTCTTTCCTGGAGGCCTGCCAGGCTCTGTTCAAGCTGCCTGCGGTTCTTGGGGCCGGTCAGCACGATATCTACATAAGGGTTGGAAAGGCAGAATCGGTAGCAGTCGGCTGCGCTCATCAAGGGACCCTCCCAGCCCTTTGGGCGCTTGAGGAGCGCGCCCCAGCGGGTTGCCGTGTAGGAGACCACGGCGGGTCTGCGCTTTGCAAGGTGGGGGAAGATATCCTGTTCCGCCCCCCGGTGAGCGGCGTTGTAGCGGATCATGAGCAGGTCGAGGGGGGAATCCTCTGCGAGGCGGCCGGCTCTCCTCCGGTCGTGGATGCTCACACCGATCTTCCTCACCAGGCCGGACTCCCTAAGAGAAATCAGGGTTTCGACGGTCGACTCGGTCCAGGCGCTTCCGCGGCCCAGCCAGAAGAGCTGGAAGATGTCGACATAGTCCGTGCCCAGCTTTTTCAGCATCTTCTCGCAGGCGTCCCGGACCCCTCCTGAGAAATATCCGATGGAAGGGCCGGAAGCGAGGATGATCGACTCACGGTCTCTCTTGATGGCGATCTTCAGGGATTCGGTTACCTTTCGGGCCA
>JAWOJI010000375.1:0-5150 GCA_046481735.1 Desulfatiglandales bacterium
AGATCAATCGTGTAAGAATCTAGGGAAGGATGCAGCTTGTTGGGAAGCCGTCCTGATTGACGGCTTTATACGAAGTCATCAAGATTGGATGGAGAAAAGAGCGGATGTCGTTTTTCACCATCGATTTTCAGCCTGTGGGGCGGCGCGGGGAGTGTGAAGCAGGGGACTCACTCCTCGAGTGCAGCAGAAAAGCGGGCGTGGGCATTGCCGGTATTTGCGGGGGCAAAGGAAAGTGCGGCGCCTGCAAAGTGAGAATCCTGAAAGGCAAGGTTTCGGAACCCACGCCGGTGGAAACCGCTTTTTTCTCCGTTCAGGAACTCGGTGTAGGCCTGCGTCTCGGCTGCCAGGTTTACCCCCCGGCAGACTGCAGCGTGTATGTCCCGCCGGAATCCATGACGACGCCCCAGAGAACCCAGGTGGAAGGCATGCAGATGCATGTCGATCCTGACCCTCCGGTGCGATGCTATCAGGTCATTCTCCGAAGTCCCGATCTTTCCGATCCCATGGCCGACGCGGATCGTCTGATCCGAGGGCTCCAGGATCAGCACGGGGTGGTGTGCCGGAAAGTGGATGGGGAGGTTCTTCGAACCCTGTCTGCGGACCTGCGGGCTTTGAACTGGCAGTGCCCGGTTGCTGTGCGGGGGGGCGAGGTGATCCGTCTGGGCAGCGGGCCACGCCCGGTCCTGGGCCTGGCAGTCGATCTGGGAACGACCAAGATCGCCGGCTATCTTGTGGATTTGGAAGAGGGGAAAAAGCTCGCCTCCAGGGGCGTGATGAACCCCCAGATCAGTTTCGGGGAAGACGTCATCACCCGGATTGAGGAGGCTCTCAAATCGCCGGAGAGGGCCGGTGAGATCCGGAAGACGGCAATTGAAGCCCTGAACCGGCTCATCGGGGATCTTTGCAATGAGGCGGACGCCGTTTCAAGCGAGGTCCTGGAAGTCGAAGTGGCTTGCAACACAGCCATGCACCATCTCCTCCTGGGCCTGCCGGTAAGGCAGCTGGTCACGGCGCCCTTCGTGCCTGCAGCAAGCATGGCGCTCGAGTGCAAAGCCCGGGATCTCGGGCTGCACATCGCTCCAGGGGCCTACGTGCACGTCCTCCCCAATGTCGCGGGGTTTGTGGGAGGGGATCATGTGGCCATGCTTCTGGCCGCAAAGGCCCACGAGATGAAGGGCGTGGTCCTGGCCCTCGACATCGGGACAAACACCGAGGTCTCCCTCATCAGCGAAGGGAGCATTGCCTCGGTTTCCTGCGCCTCCGGACCGGCCTTCGAGGGCTACCAGATCCGGCATGGGATGAGGGCTGCAAGAGGCGCCATTGAAAGGGTTCGCATCAACGGGGATTCCGTTGAATGCCAAACGATCGATGGGGCGCCGGCAACGGGGATTTGCGGCTCAGGGGTCCTGGATGCCCTGGCCCAGATGTACCTTGCAGGAGTCATTGATCGAAGCGGAAGAATGACTGACGGTCACCCCCGGGTGCGGAGGACGGGAGGAGATAAGGAATTCCTTCTTGCCTTTGGTGAAGAGCGGAAGGAAGGGGAAGGGGTGGGAATCACCCAGAGGGACATCCGCCAGCTTCAACTCGCCAAGGCGGCAATCAGAACGGGCATCCAGATCCTACTGGAAGAAAGCGGACGAGGGGTGGATGATATTGAAGAGGTTGTCATTGCGGGCGCCTTTGGCAGCTACATTGATGTGGAGAGCGCCATGATCGTGGGAATGCTGCCCAGGCTTCCTCCGGCGCGATTTCGCCAGGTGGGGAACGCAGCGGGAACGGGCGCACAGATCGCCCTTGTGTCTTCCGCCATGAGAAGGCAGGCGGAAGCCCTAGCTTCAAGGATCCGGTACCTTGAGATCGCAGGGACGCCTCGTTTCGGCAAGATATTTGTCCAGGCATGCTACCTGGGCGGTTACGAAGCGGCTGGAATCTAGCAGGCTGCTGAAAAACGCCCATCTGCGGCTTTTTCGTTGACTCTGAAGGCGAATTCGCACTATACTGAAATGAAATCGAGACGGAAGAGGCTCGCTTATTGGAACGCCGCGACTTTCTGAAATTGGGATGTAGGTGCGCAACAATGGCCGCTGCGGCCTGCCTGGTTCCCCACCCCCTTCCGGCAGCCCCAAGGCGAGCTCCCTCTGCAAAGCGCCTGTCCCTGTACAACCTTCACACCGAGGAATCTCTCCACATCACCTATGCCGAGAACGGCCGACACCTCCCGGAGGCGTTGGAAGCCATCGATCACATTCTTCGCGACTTCCGCACGGGGGAGGTCAAGGAGATCGATCCCGGACTCCTGGACCTGCTTCATGCCATTTCCAAGAAAATGGGATTGACGAAACAGCATCCGCTGCAGATCGTTTCGGGCTATCGCTCTCTGCAAACCAATGCCATGTTGAGAGAAAGAAGCAGCGGCATAGCGGAGAAAAGCTACCACCTTACGGGCCAGGCCGTGGATTTTCGCGTGCCGGCCTTTCAGCTTTCCCACCTTCGGAAAGCCGCGTTGAGCCTGCGCGCCGGGGGAGTCGGCTACTATTCCCGGTCCGATTTCCTGCACGTCGATGTCGGCGAATTCCGCTACTGGTAGGAACCGCTTCTTACAAGCGCGGGCTTGGGCGGGACTTCCCGCAGAGCCCGATCCACCAGCACATCCCTTTCATAAATGTCTTCCCGGAAATGAGGGGTCCCGTCCGGCTCCACCCACGCGGTCCAGTAAAGCAGGTGCACCGGAATGGGTTCATCCAGCAGAACGGTTCGATTTCTGTCCGAAGCAATGGCTGCTTCAATCCGTTCCCGGGTCCAATAGGGATTGCCCTGAAGCACGTAGGCGGCCAGTTCCAAAGGCTTTTCAACCCGGATGCACCCGGAGCTGAAGGTTCGAACGGTCTTGCCGAAAAGGACCTGCTGAGGGGTGTCGTGCAGGTAGACGGCGAAATGGTTGGGAAACATGAACTTGATTCGGCCCAGGGCGTTTTGAGGTCCCGGATCCTGCCGCAGGCGATAGACGAAGTTGCCTTGGGTGATGCCTGACCAGTTGACGCTCTCGGGCGGGATCTCCGGGGCGTCCGCTTCCCACCCCAGAAACACGCGGAAGCCATTTTTCGAGAGGTAGGAAGGATCTTTCTGAATCAAGGGAATCTTGTCCTTGACGGCGATGCGAAAGGGGACGTGCCAGTAAGGGTTGAGAACGATGTACTTCATTGTCTCGCTGAAAACCGGCGTTTTTCGATAATGGGAGCCCACGACGACCCGCATGTCCAAAACCGAGCGTCCCGACTCGATCGCGTCGAGTCGAA
The DNA here is from genome assembly GCA_046481735.1 of Desulfatiglandales bacterium. GTDB lineage: Bacteria > Desulfobacterota > DSM-4660 > Desulfatiglandales > HGW-15 > JAFGDM01. Next base: position 3,300 of record JAWOJI010000375.1, read on the forward strand.
AATCGGCGATGTTGACGAGAAGATATCGTGATCCAAGATCGTGCGGGAGCCAACGCCACCGTTCCAGGTTGATCTCCAGTTGCCGGATGCGCCCGCCAATCGGCCGGTTGAGCTGGGAGAGCGTTTTCCTGCCCAAAATACCGTCAACCTCGAGTCCGTGACGGCGCTGGAATCGCCGCAGGGCCTGTTCCAGGGAGTCATCGAAGAGGAGGCCGTCTTGTTCGGCGCTTTCCTCGAGATCTCCCATTGCCGTCAGGATTCGCCTCAGCGCTGGAACTCGCAAATCGAGCTCTCCGGGTCTGAGCGTCGGCCCGGAGGGGAGCTGAGGCCAGCCTCCCTCATCGGAGAATCTCCGATAGGTCAGGAGAAGCTTCTTCAGTTGATGGTAGCGTTCGTCCGTGGGCGTGAGTTCGAGAAGGCTTTGTGCGATTCTACCTCTCTCGATCGCTTCCGACAGGAGCCGGAGCAGGTCGATTTCCGGGAGAAAGGAGACCCAGGATGTGTGGATGGACTCCGGGTCGACCCGGCCGGCGCGAAGATGTGTTGCGTAGAGCAGGAAGGCGTCGGTGAGCAGAACATCCAATTCCGCCAGAATGGAAGGGGAGGCGGCGCCGGGAGTCGAGCCGGAGTCCCTTATCTTTCCCAAGATTTCCTGAATTTCCGCGAAGTGGTAAATCTCCGGGGAGAGCCCCTCGTCTCCGCAAGATTCAAGGGCGAGCACCAGGTCCTCCAGTTGCCTGGTGGGCGTGCCTTCAAGAGTCCAGGCAGGCGCATACTCCCGCTTTCCATAGAATTCCGGAATCGCCGAAATTCCGCAGATCCTTTGTCCCCGGCACGTGAAGACGTTGGATCTCTGTCCCGACTGGATGATGTCAAAGATCCTCCGGGACACCGGGTCCCTTGCTTCCGAAAAGGCGATTCCGGTGAATGAGCAAAGACAGGCAAAGGCAAAGCCCGCTATGATACAGATCCTGTTCATGTCGGTTTCCGACGCCTCCTTGAGGAATGAAGAAAGCCTCCCATCGATTCTGCAGCAGTCTCCCAAGGAATGGGATCGTGAATAGAAACATCGGTATAGGCCGGGTCAGGATCCCTCCTGTCTTCAAAGGAATTCTCTGAAGACACCCTTACAACCTGTTCCACCTTCAGATGGTGCTTCCTGATGCGATTCCAAACGGTTGCCCTGGTCACGCCCAGAATTCTCGCTGTTTCCGAGCGATTCCCCTTTGCCTCTCTCAACGCGGCGACAAGGGCGGCCTTTTCTTCGGAAACAGCTCTTTCAGGATCGCTGCGGCATTCCGTCGATCCGCGGCAGGACAGCAGGTGGTTGGGAAGGTGGTCGGGGAGAATCGGGCCCGACTCCGCGACAACAAATGCGAACTCCAGGGCGCCTTTCAGCTCTCTCACATTTCCGGTCCAAGGGTAGGACAAGAACACATCCAGGGCGGTTCTTGAAATGCCGCGGATCTTTTTGCCGGTTCGCTTGGCCAGTTCCTGGATAAACGTTTCGGTCAACAGGGGCAGATCTTCCATCCGCATTCTCAAAGGAGGCAGATGGATGGGAATGACGCTGATCCGGAAAAAAAGATCTTTTCTGAATTGCTTTTGCTGAACCATGCGGTGGAGATCCTGGTTCGTGGCGGAAATAATCCGGACATCCACGGGGATCGGTGTGTGGTCCCCGACCCGTTCCAGCTTTTTGTTTTCCAGGACGCGAAGCAGCTTCGTCTGGGTGTGGAGCGGCATGTCGGCGATTTCGTCCAGGAAAATCGCTCCCCTGTTTGCGGCCTCAAAACGCCCGATGCGATGCCGATAGGCGCCTGTGAAAGCGCCTTTCACGTGGCCGAACAA
>JAWOJI010000406.1:0-2826 GCA_046481735.1 Desulfatiglandales bacterium
CTACCTCACCGCAGTGGACGCTTCGCTTCCGAGCCAATTGCAAAAGTGGGTGGATCATTCCCTACCCCCGGGCTGCCTACTGATTCTTGCAGGTTCCAGCACCCACATGATGCATGACCTGTTCCTTCACCGCTCTGCGCCGCTTTTCGGTCGTGCCGCGAAATTCCTGCATGTAAAACCGATGGAGTACGAAGCATTCTGCCGGGCCTGCCGGCAAAACCCGCTCGACATGGAATCTTTTGAGAAGTTCGCCTGTGTCGGAGGCATTCCCAAGTATTGGGAATTCGTCGAGGTCAGGCAGGGAGTGGTTGAACTCGCAGATTCACTTTACTTCGACTTCGCCCCTTACATGGAACAGGAACCGCAGCGGATTCTTCGCGACGAGGGTGTTATCGGGCTTAACGCTCTGGCGGTGCTTGAAGCCGTAGGGCGCGGAGCAGAGAGGCCTTCGGAAATCGCAGCCCGTCTTGGTACCGCCCAGACAAACTTGTCGCGGTTGCTCCAACAGCTGCTGGATGCTTCCATTCTGACCCGCGAGCTTCCTTTCGGGGAAAGCCTTCGCTCCACCAAAAAAACTCTCTACCGGATTCAAGACCCAACAATGCGCTTCTGGTTCCGGGTGTATTCACCGCATCAGACCTTGTGGCGCACTTATGATAGTGCACAAAGGCGGAAACTCATCCATGACCACGCTGCCACCGTCTATGAGGATGTTTGCCGGGCCCGTTTCCCTGGAGCCAAACGATATTGGGAGCGTAACGTCGAACTTGACCTCGTCGCACCGGATCCCGATGATGTCAACCAACTGCTCGTCGCTGAAGTGAAATGGCGGCGCTTGTCCGCCGCAGAACGGAAGGATGCGCTTCAAACCCTTGCAGGCAAGTGGTCCGATTGCTCTCTGCGCCTGCGTCATCCAAATGTACGCTTCGAGATTCTCGATGCCGGTTTTCTGCGCACCTCAATAGCAGTCCCAAGCTCCGATCCCTTTTAGGATCGCTTCATACCTTGCAATTATAAAGTATGGGTTTTATTTTGCAAGGTAATTGAATCCAACAAAAAAGATGATCTCGGCATGCATGTGACCAACATATCTGAGGCAAAAGCCCCATTGTCTTCCGATAAGAGACAGATTATGCTTGATTTATCACTTTTTTAGAGACAACTTTCCGGCAGGAAAGGTGTCGTTTGTTTTCTGATCGCCGAACTCCATAAGCGGACGCTGCTCAAACTCTTCCCCCTTTCTTTGAGTTTTCTTGTTGACACCGGCAGGAATATCTTTGAAAATGCGGCCAGTATTCCTATCCTTGAAGTATCCTTTCACCATTTTAAAGAGAGCTGTGGCGTTGCATTGCTCCGAAATGCCGTAAGCGACGCAAGAAGAGACACCTCGTCAGAGCGCGCTCAGTTTCACCGGGTTGTAGAATTTTCACAATTTCAGCGGAGGATTAAGCATGGTAAAGAGAAGCCACCTTTTTGGGTTCATCCTGATGGCTGTTCTGAGTCTTTCGTTCCATTCAGCCCATGGGGCGGCGGCAGGAGGTCCTGCTGTCGGCAGCACCCTCCCCGAGTTCAAGCTGACGGGTCCGGTCGCCGGTCCGGACCAGGAGTACCTCGGTCTCACAGGGTCGGAACCGTTCACGCTCGAGCAGGTTTCCGGGAAGCTCTTCATTATCGATTTTTTCAACTCCATGTGAGCTGTGTGTCAGAAGGCGGCGCCTTCTTTAAACAAGCTGTTTGTGGCGATCAAAGAAGATTCCTCGCTGAACAGCGACATCAGGGTCTTCGGCGTGGCGGTCGGCGACGAGTTGAAACAAATCACCGCTTTCAAGAAGCAGTTTCGCGTGTTCTTTCCCGTGGTCCCCGACACGGACGGCGATGTTTATGGCGACCTGGGGATTCCGGGAGTTCCCTTCACGGTCGTGACGAACAAGGAAGGGAAAGTCCTCATGACCCATTCCGGGGTCATCGAGGACCTGGACAAGATGCTGAAGGAAATCAGGGAGCTCCACAAGCAGCAGTGACCCCGGCCGCGTAAGGGTGTGCCCGGCTTTTGCCCCGGGTTTCATCCCCGGCCGGAATGCAGGGAATGGCTGCGATGGCGACTGCGAACGACGCAACAAAATGGCTCTCGGAGACTGCTGTTTTTCGGGATATGCCCCCGAACATGGTGGAAGAGATTTCGAGGGTCGTGGAAACCAGGGTTCTGCCGCCCCGCACGATGATCTTCAAGAAAGGGGATCCGGGAGACAGCTTCTGGGTGATCCAGTCGGGAAAGGTCAGGGTCTTTCGCAGCGACAACAAGGGCCTGGAAATCACCCTCTCCAAGCTGGGGGCCGGTCAAAGTTTCGGGGAAATGGCCCTCCTGACCGGGGAATCCCGCTCCGCAAGCGTGGAGACCATCGAGGACACCCAGGCTCTGGTCCTGAGCAAGGACCAGTTCGATCAGGTGATGAGGAGCCACCCCGAGGTGTCCCTCACCTTTATCAAACAATTGTCGGGGTGGCTGAAGAAAGACGAAGAGGCATTGGAGGTTGAGGCGAGAAGACTCGTCGCCCCTCCAAAGATGTCCTGGTTTGACCTGGTCCTCCTCATCGGCGTGAGCGTGCTCTTTGCGCTCGTCTTCAACCATGCCAACCCCAACGGCATCCCCCTTTTTCAAAAGCTGCCCCCCAAAGATTCCGTCCCCTCTGTTTCGCTTTCCGAAGCAGCGGAAGTGCACGGGAGAGGCGATACCGTCTTCGTAGACGCGATGCCCGCCAACTTCTACGAGAAGGAGCGCATCAAGGGCGCCGCGAACCTGCCCTTGCCCATGTTCGACATCATGTA
>JAWOJI010000423.1:0-7438 GCA_046481735.1 Desulfatiglandales bacterium
GGAAGATCTTTGCCAGGGAGAAAATCGACAAGACCCTCACGGAGTTCAAGAAGACGCGCAAGGTCAAAGGCTGAGGACTTCGCGAACAGTAACCCAGGGTCAGCATCAAGGGTCACTGCCCGGCTTCCGCGCCAAACTGCATTCTTGATCTTGTCATGGACGCATCAGAAAGGAGAGGGGTGTCAGCCATGAAGACGGTTCTCCTGGAACCGATCCTGCTGAGCGCAAGCGCTCTCTGCGAGTCCATGCCTCGTGGTTTTGTTCACGAAACGGCCAAGAGCGTCGATCACATCAGGATCGAAATGCTTTCCTTTCAAAAGGACGCATTTCCCCAAGGCCTCCTTGAAAGACAAAGGTTTGTTGTAGGGCCGCTGGGTCGTCATGGCGTCAAAGGCATCCGCGGCGCCGATGATCCGCGCGCTTAGAGGGATTTCTTCCCCTTTCAAACGATCGGGATACCCCGTGCCGTCGTAGTGTTCGTGATGGTGCCGGATCATGGGGAGGGTGAATCTCAGGTACCTGATGGGCTTCAGGATGTTTTCGCCCGCCAGAACGTGGGCCTGGATGGTGTTGAATTCCATGGTTGAGAGTGTGTCCTGTTTGCCCAGGATGAAGTCTCCGACGCCGATTTTTCCTATGTCATGAAGTTCAGCGCCGATCTTAATCTTTTTGCACTCCATCTCGCTGAGTCCCATCTCCTGGGCGATCCCGAGAGCGTAACAACTGGTCCGTTGGGAGTGGCCGCTCGTGTAGGAATCCTTGGCATCCACCGTATTCATCAAGGCGAGAATCGCTTCGTGGTATCCTCTTTGAACCTCCTCATAAAGGAGAGAGTTCTCGATAGCCACCGCAGACTGGTTGGCCAAGGCGGAAAGCAGAGCCAGATCGTCCTTGTCAAAGCGATCCGGGGCATTGCGGTTGTCAAGATAGACCACGCCGAGCACAGAACCCTTGCTGATCAAAGGGGCACACATCACAGATCGGATTTTCATGCTCATGACGCTTTGGGAGCCTAGGAACCTCTCATCACTGTGAGCGTCCCCCGCAAGGAGACACACCTCTTCGCGCACCGACTTGCTGAGGATGCTTCGGCTCAAACGAAAAGATTCCGGCGGGACGTCAGGCCTGGTTTTGACGATTTTCGGTTCAAAGCGGGAACCTCCGTTCTTACCCTTCAAGAGGATGCAGACCCTCTCGACGCCCTGGTACACCGCCAGCATGGTTTCCGCTATCTGGTCGAGCATCTCATCAAGGTTCTGGATCGAGTTCATTGCGTTTCCCGCCTGATAAAGCGTCTCCAAGTTTTTGGTGAGCTTGACGATTTTCAGGCGTTCCCTTGAATCCCCGCCGGGATTTCTCGGGACCCTCTTGTCCGGTCCTGAGACAAGCCGATCCAGCTGGCTTCTGAAATGATCTGCAGATATCGAAGTCGTGATAAACGGCTCGCTTTCCCCCCAATGGATGAGCTGATCCGGGTCTTTGCCCACAAGCTGAATGGTGGTGTCGCCGATCCTTATCTTGTCCCCTGAACAAAGCGCCTGACGAGTGACCCGGCGTCCGTTGATGAGGGATCCGTTAAGGCTGCCCTGATCCACGAAAAACATTGCGTTTCCTTCGCAGATAATCTCTGCATGGTTGCGGGACAGTCCGGGATCATCAAGGTTGATGTCACAGTCCGGATCCCGTCCAATCACCAGTCGCCTCCCCGTGATTTCCCAGACAGAATCTTTTGCAGTACCTTCAATACACACCAGTTTCACGGATGGTCACTCCTGGCGCAGACAATGAATCGGCTTTGGCAGTCCCGCTTCAAATTCCATGCAGAAACATCCTCAGGCTCCGCCACAGGCAACTTCTCCAAAGCCGATGAGAAATGAATCCACAAGGCCGGATCAATGAGCGGACACTTGGTTGCCGCCGTTCCTTTTCGCAATGTACTGGGCGTCGTCGGCTCTTTTGACTAGGTCCTCGACAGATTGCATCGAGTCATCCAAACAAGCCACTCCAAGACTTAAAGTCACGGAAATCTTCTTTCCCTCGTAAACAAAAGGATGTTTTTCCACTTCGGCGCGTATGCGTTCGGCGATAATGCACGCGTTGGCACGCGATGAGTTCCACAGCAGGACCAAGAACTCATCCCCGCCGTATCGTCCGATATAATCCCGGTCGCGGATGACGCCCTGTATGACTTTGGCAGCGTCTCTGAGCACCACGTCTCCGGCCGCGTGGCCGAATGTATCGTTCACCGACTTGAAGTTATCGAGGTCGAAAATGATCAGCGATAACGGCTGATTCACTCTTCTGGCCCTGAAAGACTCCTCCTGCAAGGTCGCCAAGATAGATTTTCTGTTGGGAATGCCGGTCAGATCATCAAAAGTTGCAAGGGTCACGATGTCTTTGTGGAATACATTGTCAATCTTGCCCTTCGCGATAAATTTGAAAATGATGTTTCCAAGCTTGAGGAAGTCTCCATCCTGCATTTCGGTTGGTTCGTGGGGCGATAATTTTCGACCGTTGACAGCCGTCCCGTTCGTGGATCCGAGATCCTTAATGCAATACTGCCCTGCCCCGTTCTTGAATACCTGCGCGTGTGTTCTGGACAAGGAGTCGTCAAAGATTGGAATTTCGCATTCGGAGCCCCTGCCGATCGATTGGGCCTTTGCGGATAGAATGAATCTTTTTCCCTGAGATTTGCCAAGGTAGATGACAAGGCACGGTTTGGACTTCCTCGCCTCCTCCAGCTTGAGCTTAAGTGTTTTGCTCTCCCTCACCATCGTTTGATTTGCAGTCGCCGAATTGCCGCCTGAATCCATAGAACGGTTCCAATCTAATAGGGTTGATTATTCGATTCGAAAATACGCAACGTTGACGTGATCTTTCATCGCTGTAAGAGCACGATGAGGGGGAAGCACGATTTGTGCCATCGGCGACAATGATAAAATCACCTCATTTAAAGTACTTAGAACGAGGGTTCCTCAGCGTTTCACCCCCCCAGTGACAAAGTTTGGCCGAACATGTCAGAATTTGTCAGTGGATCGTCGAGGAAGAAAAAATCTTGCATTGGTTTTCCATCAGATGCACAAAGATCGGTGCACCATGCCCACAGCGTTGTGCACTCGCACGGTATACATTTCAACCGCTCTTACCCCTAAAAAGCCTGTCAGGCAACAAGAACCCCTACGAACAGCGTTCTCCGTTGATTCACAAACAGACCCAAATCAAAACAGATTGTGGCCCGTATTTTGCGGGAGCATTCCAATCACGGGGCCGCCTCAAAAAAAAGCGCCCGGCAGTATAATGCCGGGCGCTCTCTTTGATTTTACTGGTCGGGACGACTGGATTTGAACCAGCGGCCCCCTGAACCCCATTCAGGTGCGCTACCAGACTGCGCCACGTCCCGCTTTTATGAGATATTGATATTATACGACCTCCGCACATTGTCAAGGCAAAAAAAGGGTAAGGAAATCAGGGGATACCAGAAAGGAGCCAACCCTGAGCCAGGGTTTGGCAAGGAAGGCGGGCGGTGAGCCGGTTCGACTGCATCAGCAACCGCAATGCCAAGATCGTTGCAGCCTACGTAGGATTTAGGCTGGGAAGTCACGGACCGCTCTTCGAAGGCCTTGCCTATCCGAGCGAGAGGTACCCTTCCCCTGACGACTTCTTCCTGAATGAAGACGAGTGGACCTCCTACGAAAACTTCCAGGCGATTCTCAGAAAAGCCAAGGAAATGGTCGGGGAGCCCTACTTTTATTTTCACTGCGGCGCTTCCTCGGCAAAGCTCCGATCCTGGGGGCGCCTCGACTACTTTGTGCAGCTTTTTTCAAGCCCCTCGGAGGGTTTCAAACGGCTGGCTTTTTTCACCCGCCAGTTCACGGACACGAAAGATATAGAGACTCTCATTCCACCATTTTATGACAAAACCCTCGGCAAGTTCCGCACCGTCCTTGAAATCAGATATCACGACGACATCGACGTTCACACCGATTACGCGGGAGACGCTTACTCCAGGGGCATTTTGAGCTCGATCCCGACGATCTGGGGCCTCAGACCGGCCATGGTCCGGCAGATGGTGAATCCTTATGATCCTGAGGTGCTCTTCACAGAGGAGCCCGAACTGGCTCTTTTCGGACTGAAGCCCTCGGTGAAAGAACGCTTCCTCTTCATCACGGATCCCGTAAACGGGCGCAGCAGGAGAATCGGTCGGGCCGTTTTTCTCACCCCTGAAAAGCTGAACGGAAAAATGGTCTATTTGGGCGAGTATCGCGAGGACCCTCCTGCAAATAGCTCTGACTCGGTTCAACCCAAAGAGGCTCTTCTCATTACGGAAACCATAGCGGCGGATCGGAGAATCCTTTTCAAAGCAGGAGAGATCTTCAAAGGGTCTTCCTTTGTTCTCGATGTCACCTATGATCGTCTTTCCATGAAGGATCGTGTCCGCCGAATCTGGCAGACCCCTTCGAACGGAGATGATCCGGCCTTGGGACTGGTGGAAACCATCAACCGATTGAAGGAAACAATCGGTGCCAGAAACGAGGCATATGAAGAGCTTGAAAGAGCAAATGCTGCGCTGAAGGACGCGAAAGCCAAGGTGGAGGATTATGCTCAAAACTTGGCAAGCAAGGTGGAAGAGCGAACCGTTGAACTGTGTGAGGCACAGGAAGCATTGAAGCGCTTCAACGAAGGGCTCGAGGCCAAGGTCAGGGAACAGGTAGAGCAGTTGCGGAGATATGATGAATTGAGGCGATATTTGTCTCCGAAACTGAGCGAGATCATTCTTTCACGAGGCAACGCACTCGGGGCCGAACCCGAACGCAAGATGTTGACGATTGTGTTTTCAGATATCAGAAATTTCTCATCCTATGCCGAGAGTCTCGAAGCAGAGGAGCTGTTTGCCCTTTTAGATAGATACCTTACTGAAATGACAAAGATTATTTACCGTTATGACGGAACGCTCAACAAGATTATCGGCGACGGCCTTCTGGTTTTCTTCGGAGATCCCATCCCCATGGAAGACCACGCGGAAAGAGCCGTCATGATGGCGGTTGACATGCAGAAAAAGGCGGTCCAACTGAAGGAAGAGTGGCTCCAGTACGGCCACGAGTTCGGAATAGGCATAGGGATAAATACAGGGTATGTGACCGTCGGCAATATCGGTTCAAATATTCACAGAGATTACACCGTGATCGGCAACCAGGTCAATGTCGCTTCCCGTCTCGAGTCCCTGGCAAAGGCAGGTCAGATACTCATCAGCGGCAGGACACACAGCAGAACCAGAAATCTCGTGGAAGTGGAAGCGGTTGGGCAAATACAGGTTCGAGGGCTCCGCGAACTCGTGCCGACCTTCAAGGTCAAAGTGGCATAGGACCTGGGTTGTACGCGGGGTGATTGGTGTTGGGAGCTGGGGGCTGGATGAAAAAGAAAACTCGAAATCTGAAGCACGAAATTCGAAACAAGCACGAATGATAAAAAGTGCAAAAACAGCAAAACGAAGCTAAAGGGAGGCTCAAAACCGAAAGCGAGCAAATTCTCACAGGGGCCCGGAGCACATAGGCAAAGATATCCGTATAAATTCTTCTCTGTGTCCCCTGTGCGTTCTGGGTGAGACCCTTCTCAGGAATCCGGCTGCGGATTTCGATATTGGAATTTTGACGGCTTCGTCAAAAGCAGAGCTTTTGATAGAGATCCGGTCTCCTGTCGTCGAAGCGGTCGTTGTTCACCGTGATTCTTTTGTTTCTGGCCTCTTCCACGTTGATCTCCGCTATGGCCCATCCCTTCTCCCGGTCATCCAGCCCGCACAGGACCCGGCCTGAGGGTCCGAGGACCTGGCTTCCCCCTGTAAAGGTGAGAGGATCTTTGCCCCCTCTTGCCTCTGTGCCTACCCTGTTTGCCGTGACAGAAAAAACCCCGTTTTCAAGGGATCTCGTCACCATGGCCTTCTGGCAGTAGGGAAGAACCAGGTTGGAAGGGTGGCAAATGATGTCGGCCCCCAGAAGGGCCAGGGTTCTTGCCACCTCCGGGAAGAACCAGTCGAAACAGATCATGACGCCTATTTTCGCTCGGCCCAAATCAAAGACCTGAAAGGGCGTGTTACCAGGCACAAAAAACCACTTCTCTTCAAAAAACAGATGGGCCTTTCGATAGGTGCCGATAAAGCCCTCAGGACCGACAACCGCAGCGGAGTTGTAACACCCCTTACCCGCCTTCTCCGCCATACCAAAGACCAGAACGGCTCCAACCTTCGCAGCGAGTTCTATCATGTCTTGGCACGTCTTTCCTTCAGGAATTTCCTCTGCTAGGTCCAGCACCTCTTCCTGAGAGACGAACTGGTAACCGGTGTTGAACAGTTCAGGCAGCACCCAGAGGTCCGCCCCCGACCGAGGAAGATCGCCTAAGACTTGCTCGATGTTGCCCTTCACGTCACCGAAAACCGGGGCACTCTGGTAAACGCCGATTCTCATGATGAATCCTCCTGAACCGTATGTTGAAAATCGTGCCACTGCTAACCGGCGCCTTGAAATTCTGGGACAACCTCATGAGGCATCTCGCTAAAACAGGTCTTCCTCTTCCCCGGAACCCGGCATGTGGCCATGCCTCTGCAAGTAATTTTGGATCAGCTCGCTTTCTCTTTTAGAATACATTTTATCTAACTCAAACTCAAACCACGCGGCCTTAGCGTTCTCCTCCAGTGAAAGATGCAGTTCCCGCCGCAGGTTGGCCGTCCCCTGAATAGCGATCACCTTGTATTTGCCGTCGTAAAGGAGGAGCACTCCTTCTTGTTCCGGAACATATTCCATCACCCCCCCATTGAAGGCGATCAACTTTGGGGGGGGTGAAGGATTGGCTGCCATGTGAAGACGAAGGTCACATTGAAGGCACCTGGCCGCCTCTCTGAGAGCCTGACCATCCGTGAAACGCACAAACACCTCTTCATACCCTTCCCGGCTTTTTTCGGGAGCAATCTCGGGGAGCCTTTCCCTGGGCCAGTGAGCAAAACCCTGGTGCCGGCCAAGAAGCCGGCCGGGCTCCGTTTTTTCAATCGGTGGTTCTTCGATGTTTCCGCTTCCACCCAAGGCTCTGTCCATGGCGGATGCGGCTCTCCGGCCTTCGGCAACGGCGTGGATCAGAGAACCGGAGGCGGAAACCATGTCCCCCCCCGCATAAACGCCCTTCATTCCTGTCTCGTGTGTGATCTCCTCCACCACGATGCGTCCGTGTTCTACCTGGATACCCTCTTCCTGTGCAAGGAAAGAGATGTCGGGGCCCTGGCCGGTTGCCAGGATCACCTGATCGCCCTCTATGGTTTGTCTTGCATCATCAAACGATGGGTTGAAGACGGATTGATCATCAAATACGGAGCCACAGTGCATCAATTCGAGGCCCTTGATTTGCCCGCTTTCGCGCACGACCCTTTTCGGCCCCCACGACGGCAACAATCTGA
>JAWOJI010000433.1:0-3557 GCA_046481735.1 Desulfatiglandales bacterium
GAGAGGGAATCCGCAGCCTTTTTCACGGAGGTTGCAAGGATCCTCCCCGACTCGTCATCGAAGCCGCTCACCTCCAGGACCATCCCCACGGCGATCGAGGCGGGGGACACGTTGTGAAAGGCGGTTCGATCGTCCATGAGAATCAACTGCCCGAGGATGAGCGCCTGTTTCGTTAGGGAGTCGAGTTCGTCCAGGCTCTCAACTGGGCCCTTGAGGTTGCTGCTGAAAAACACGCTCTCTGCGGCTGCGCTCCCGTCCCCGGAAAGCCTGCCCTCCACCCGGACCACCATGCCGGGCAAGAGGTTCCCAACTACCGCCGAATCGCCCGAACCCTTCAGGACGTTTTCGACAAGCACGGAGGCGCCGGCCGTGTCATAGGCAACGCCGTTCACGATCACGCTGCCGAAACCGCTCACAGTGCCTACGGATGCGACGGTTACTCCTGTTCCGCCGATCCCTCCCCCCGCAAGGGTGTCCCCACCCCCGCCGCTGCAGCCGACCTGAAGCGCAGCGATGACGCACAGCGCAGTCAGCGCACCCAGCCTTTGTCGCAAAAGAGACGCGATCATGTCTCATCCTCTCTTTCACAGGGTTTTTCGAAATAGTAGATTCCGATCCCCGCGGTGTTGCGGCCGCCGCCCCCGGCACCGGGACTGACGTCCCGGTCGTGCTGTGAAAGCCACTGGTCGAGTTTCTCCAGCAGGATTTGTGCCGATTCGGCGGAAAGCCTTCGAAATTCCGGGAGCGCCTCGTCGGGCAGGTTGTCGTAGAGCACCTTGCGCTGGAACCGCGGGGGCCGGTCCCCGCGATTCAGGTTGTGCTCGATGGTGTCCACGAGAAAAGCCGTGTCAACACCCAGGATGTGCAGTTTCATGGATTCATCTGCTTTCGCGAGATACGCCCGCTGGATCAATCTCACCTTGTTCTCCTCAACCCGTTCCACGCTTCCATCCGTGGCCAGCTCGTCCAGAACGGCCCGGTGGGGGACATCCCCACTGTAGCGCCTCGCCAGCTCCTGGAAACTGTTCGGGGTTCCGGACACGCTCAGCAACAGGGGCTTGCCTTCCCGGTCCAGGAAATCCTTGTCCCGCCGCCACCCGGCGATCACCCGGGAAGCGCGGTTGTACCGGTCCCGGTTCCGGCTGTCTTCCGGTTCATCGAGCCCCACAACCCGCCCGACTTCCTTGCGCGTGAGCCCTGTGATGACGGAAACCCGGGAGACCGACTGCTTGCGCCCCTTGATCGAGAATTCGTTCCGGGCCACCTCGATGAACTGCCTTTTGGCGATGTCGGCAAAGGTCCCGTAAGAGATGCCGCTTCTCAGAAGGATGCGCACAAGAGGCTTGAGGATTCGAGCGACCGCCGCAGCGAGAATCTGGTGTTTGGATTGTTGCATCACTTGAAGGGTCCTAGTTTTTGGGAAAATTTTCCCAAAAAGCAGTTCAAAAGTCAAGAAAAAAGCGCAGGGGGGCCTCGAAAGGTCGAAAGGGACGGGCTTTTGCCTGGTGTGTCAGGGGAAGACCGGCAGGGCGGCAGGTGTATCCCTGCATGAACCGGCAAGGGGAGCTTCGTCGAAAGCTTCCCTTTTGCGGGCAGTGCGGGCAGGGGAACCGGGCAAAGGATCAGGCGGCTTTTTTCATCTGCACGGCGCAGACTTTGAATTCAGGAATCTTGGATATCGGGTCCAGGGCGGGAAGGGTCAGCTTGTTCACCACCGCCTCGGCGTAGTGGAAGGGGACGAAAACCGTCTTCCGGGGAACCCGGTTCGTCAATTGGGCGCGCACCTTGATTTCCCCGCGCCTTGAGGAAAGAAGCACCTCGTCTCCTTCCCCGATCCCCAGTTCCCCGGCATCCAGGGGATGGATCTCGGCGTTGCAGGACGGAGCCAGGGCCTCGATGCCCTCGCAGCGTCTGGTCATGGAGCCGGTGTGATAGTGATAGAGGATCCTGCCCGTGGTCAGGGTGAAGGGGTAGTCGCCGGTCGGCCTCTCCATCGGCTCCTGATGCTCGATGGGCGAGAACAAACCGAGGCCCCTGCTGAAGGTCCCTTCGTGAAGGATCGGGGTTCCCGGATGATTTTCCAGAGGGCACGGCCACTGGAGGCCTTGCCCTTCAAGGCGGTCATAGGTGATCCCGGCATAGGAAGGCGTGAGATTTCGAATCTCATCGAAGACTTCCTTCGGCATCCCGGCAGCCTGCTTCACGCCCATGCGCCGGATCAGGTCCACCAAAATGTCCACATCGGGTCGGGCTTCACCCGGAGGCTCCACGGCCTTGCGGACCCGCAGGACGCGGCGTTCCGTGTTGGTGAATGTGCCGTCCACTTCTGCGAAACAGGCGGCGGGGAGCACTACGTGGGCCAGTTCCGCCGTTTCCGTCATGAAGATGTCCTGGACCACGAGAAATTCGCAGTTCCTGAGAGCGGCTTCCACGTGGGTCGAATCCGGGTCGGAGAGGCGGGGGTTTTCCCCAAGGATGAACATGCCCTTGACCTTGCCTTCGGCCATGGAGTGCATCATCTCCACGAGGGTCAGGCCCGCGTGGGGGGCCAGGGCGACCCCCCAGGCCGCCTCGAACTTCTTCTGCAGCTCCGGACTGGTGACCGTCTGGTAGCCCGGGTACACATTGGGCAGGGCGCCCATGTCGCAGGCGCCCTGGACGTTGTTCTGTCCACGGAGAGGATTGAGACCTGTGGATGGGCGGCCGATCTGGCCGGTGGCCATCGCCAAATTGGCCAGGGACTTCACGTTGTCCGTGCCGTGGCTGTGCTGGGTGATCCCCATTGCGTAAAGGATGGTGGAGGCCTTCGAGCCTGCAAAGAGCCTGGCCGCCTGGGCAAGGTCCTCCGCCGGGATTCCGGTGACGGCTTCGACCTTTTCGGGCGTGTAGGACGCCACGGCCTTGCGGACCGCATCGACGTTTTCCGTCCTCTCCTTGATGAAGTCTTCCCTGGCAAGCCCCTCGGCGAAAATCACGTTGAGCATGCCGTTGATCCAGGCGATGTCCGTACCGGAGCGTTGGCGGAGCCAGAGGTGGGCGAAGTCCACCAGGTCGATCCGTCTGGGATCGACCACGATGAGCTTGGCGCCGTTGTTCCGTACCGCCCTCTTGATGAAAGTGCTCAGGACGGGGTGGTTTTCCGTGGTGTTGCTTCCCGTCACGAGGATGACTTCAGCCTGTTCGATTTCAGCCATGGAATTCGTCATGGCGCCGCTTCCGAGGGTGGTGGCCAGACCGGCCACTGTCGAGCTGTGTCAGAGGCGTGCGCAGTGGTCGACGTTGTTGGAGCCGAACCCCGTGCGGATGAGTTTCTGCATCAGGTAATTTTCTTCGTTGGTGACCCGGGCCGAACTGAGCCCGGCGAGGCTGTCCGGGCCGTGGGCCTCCTTGATTTCCGTGAACCGCCGGGCCACCAGGTCCAGGGCTTCGTCCCACGAGGCCTCCCGGAACGTTCCCCCCTCCTTGATGAGGGGACGGGCGAGGCGCTCCTTGGAGTGGACGAACTCGAACCCGAAGCGTCCCTTCACGCACAGGCGGCCGCGGTTCGGCACGCCGTT
>JAWOJI010000304.1:0-6785 GCA_046481735.1 Desulfatiglandales bacterium
TGGTTCAGGGGGCTGTCGCCCTGGATGTACCGCCACTCCGCGCGCGGGTCAACGATTACGCCGGGATGCTCAGCCAGGGGGTTGTGCGCCAGGTAGATTTTCTTTTGAAGGATCTCGAAGAGAGGGACTCGACGCAGATCGTGGTGCTCACCGTATCGTCTCTCGAAGGGGAAGAGCTGGAGGATTTCTCGATGCGGGTGGCCGAGCAGTGGAGGGTCGGACACAAGGGGCTCGACAACGGAGCCATCCTGCTCATCGCTCGGGCGGACCGGAAGGTGCGGATCGAAGTGGGTTATGGATTGGAGGGGCGCCTGACGGATCTTCGGGCAGGCCGCATTATTCGCGAAGTTATCGTTCCGGAATTCCAGGCGGGCCGTTTCGATCAGGGGGTGGTCCGCGGAGTGCAAGCTATGATCGATACGGTGAGAGGCGAGTTCACGGCGGAGGACAGGAAGGGCTCAGAAGGGTTTGACCCAGGGGATTTCGCCGATGCCATCCCGCTCCTTTTCCTGTTTGTTTTTCTGGTGTTCTCGCTTGGCCGAGTGAGCCGGCTGCTGGGGACCGTTGGAGGAGGATTTCTCATGCCGTTCCTCGGGCAGGTGGAATTTTCCCCTGGGCTGAAGATTCTGGCCGCCCTGGCAGGTATCGGCCTCATTGCCGGATACATCCTTTCGTTGTTTGCAGGTCTCGCGGCCTCCTCCTGGTCTCTGCGCTCCGGGAGGAGGACAGGGAGGTTTCCTTCAGGAGGAGGGTTCTCCACCCGCGGCGGCGGATTTTCGAGGGGAGGATTCTCCGGCGGCGGAGGCAGATTCGGCGGCGGCGGGGCTTCAGGCAGGTGGTAGGCTGGGGGTCCATGGGGATTGCATGAAAGATCGAATGAGCGGATTCCTTTCCGAAGCGGATCGGCACAAAATTGAAGCCCGCGTCCGTGAAGCGGAAAGTCATACACGGGGCGAAATCGTCGTCATGGTTGTCCCGGAGAGCTACCACTATCCCATGGCTGCGCTGCTTGGCGGGACCGCCTTTTCATTCCCTGCAGCGATCGCCCTCACCCAGGTGTTGGGAGGCCTGCTCTGGGTCGGTCCCGACGATCTGTGGGTTTTCCTGACGGCGCTCATCCCGCTCTTCCTTGCCTTTCACGAATTTGTCAGGCGCATTCCTGTCCTTAAGAGGTGTTTCATTCGATCAAAGGAAATGGAGGAAGAGGTTCGAGAGGCGGCCCACATCCAGTTCTTTCGCAAAGGTCTATACCGGACGCGTGAGGAAACGGGCGTTCTGATCTATATCTCTGTCTTTGAACACGGAGTATGGCTCCTCGGCGACCGGGGAATCAACGCCGCAATCCCCGCGGAGCACTGGAACGGTGTTGTCACCAGGATTGTTCAGGCGATCAAGGAAGGGCGGCCGGCGGATGGGATATGCCAAGCCGTAGAGGAAGTGGGCGGGATTCTTCGGGATAAATTTCCCATTAGCCCCGATGACCGGAATGAACTCGAGAACCTGATGGTCGAGGAGGGACCGCATGGGTAAAACGAACCAATAACCGCATTTGGTTGTGCGTTGATGTACCTGTTTCAGAACTCCCAGTCCAGGATCACCCATGTATTGTCTCTATGCAGAAATCTGAAAGTGCTTCGATAGCCCCTCCCGTCCAGCCACAAAGGCACATAGGCAGTCGCTTGATTCGATTTGACCAATATCTCAGGCGTCCCCAAGCCCAGATAGCGCCAGTCGATGAATATATCCCGGAGTTTAAAACCCAGTGTCCCTTTCCTGAAAACTATCCTTCGATTCCCTCCGCTCCACACCCACAAAATGAAGTCGTCGTCCAGGAGTGCCAGCAACGCTTGCTCATCCTGATTGTTCCAAGCAGTCTCGAAACCAGACAGAACCGTTTTGATTGCTTGTTCCTGAGGGTTCCTCGGGGTGTAATCCTCAAGGTAAGCCGCTGCGCATCCAAGCAGCAGGATCCCCGCCCATGAGGCGAAAAATGCCTTTGCAAGAAATCGGTGTGCACTCATTTGCCTCTCCTCAGAAGATTCGCGGCAGCTCCTTTCGCGGTCTTGGAGCAAAAGAAAGAGAGCCATGATCCTCACGTTTCATATAATCTAAAGTGTTATGGCGGATCGAGCCGACCGGTATAGAAAGGCTCACATTCGGCTTCTCTGAACAAAGCGACTCCCCGTTTCACCATGTCGAACAAAGGGCCGACCAAGGCTACCAGAAAATGAGGTTTCTCGATCTTTGGATCCTCAAATTCGCCATGGATTCGCTGCTCCACGACTGCGCAGCCCTTGGCGTCGATCACGGCAACCCGCATTTCCTTGAACTGCGAGTTCACAAAATCCAACGCGCCAGCCAAGGCGATGCGGTTTTCTGCCGTTGACATGGCAACATCGCGGGCGACGGCTATTCCCTTCTCAATCTCCCACTCGGAAACCAATCGCCGGATGAGCGTCTTCTCACCGGCGTCGACAAAAAGGCCGGCAAAGCCGTATCCTCTGGTTACCACCAGCCCGGCAGGACCGGCCACAAAAAAGGCGGCAAGGTCAATCAGGTTAAACCTCTGGGTGGATTCGTACCGGGCGAGCTGTTTGTCTAGGTCCAGGCCGTGCAGCACGAGCCCCGCTCCTGTAAGCCTTGCCCAGCCGCTCATGCTTGCCACCATCTCCGAGGGCAGCCTGCCTGAGGAGTTCAACTGTGAGGCAAAAGTGAGCGAGCCTTCGACGCCCTGTTCCCGTTGATAGGTTTCGGTGAATCGCTCAAGGCGAAAGTCGGCAAGTTCCAGTTCAAAAGAATGGACGGGGGAAGACCCGGAAAGATCACTTTCCAAAATTCCCTTCATCCGGCCGTCGAACAGCGTTCCTGTCAAAGGGCTGAGCTTGAGTTGCCGGTCTTGAGCGAACACCTGTGCCTCCACTCCGGTCGCCTCCATCACGTCGTGCACTATTTTCCCACACTTGAGATTGCCTTGAAAGTCCGGAAGATTCAACCCGGACGAGCTCGACCCCGCAGACCTCCACTTGAGGTTTCTCCCTGTCCAGTCGCAGTTTTGGGCTTCGATCCCTTTTCCGGATGTCTGGTCGGTAAAAGTCAGGGTAGCACCCCGGGCCCGAAAACTCCGAATTGTCAGGATCTGCCCTTCCTTGCCGTCTTGGCGACGGAGCGGAATAAAGTTGAAAGCGCCTTCAGAATCGCGCTTCAAACGCAGATTTGGCTCCACCAGATCGAGACTCTCAACCTCAATTTGAGCGCGCAGCAAGGGCAGCACGCGCACTCGAACCTCCCCCCCGGCGCTGTTCATCCATTCGATCTTGTCCTTGCGCACCTGCAAATCATGAAACCTCAAGCCGGGAGCCGGAAGCAGGAGGATCCTGATCGGGCCCTCGACTCTTACCTCCATTCCCATGACTTGGGATGCGGACTTCTCAATTCGATTCTTTAATGATTCGGAATTCACAAAGACCCGCACAATGACTGTCACCAGGACGATCAGGACGAGAAGCCCTCCTGTGGCGAGAAAAAACCTCCGTGCTCTATATTGCATGAACCGGACCTCCACGGTAGTTCGCGAACCGGTCGATCTCTTCGTTCGAACGCGCAAAATAGCTGTCCGGGGAGACCCTGAGCCTTATCACGAACCTCCCCCTTTCTGTGTTTGCCCGGGAGGCGAAGCTCATCGAACTGCTTCCAACCCCTTGACCAGGTGAACACGAAGGCAGGGCATTCTCCCTGCAAAAAGGGGGAATGATTTACTGATCAAAAATAATACCGGTTGAGACGATTTTCAAACAAAGGAAGAGAATGAAACAAGTTGTGCAAGGAAGTGCGCCTTCGCCCAGCGAGGCTTTGTTTTTTCGCAATGCCAACACCTGGTAACGATACCGAATTATGATAAAATTCACTGCCATTGCAGTTTTCTGTGGGCTGCCGCAATCCACAGAATGTGAGGCTCGTTGCCCTGACCGCATGCCGGGACCCTGATCATTGCGAAGGGGTTTGAAAAGCTGCGCGAAACGATGTATTTTGGTTCCGATTGAACCCCCTTGAGGAGGTGATCAGCAGAAAGGCTCGACCCACCCTGCATGGAAAAGGGGGAGGGGAAGGGAGCCGGATGCGGTGAGGTGATCCCCGGTGCACGTTCAGCTTGTTGAGTTTGCCCCTTTTTTATCCTGGATCCGCCAATACGGGCGGCCCTACCTGAAGGCGGACCTTCTCGCGGGCCTGACCGTGGCCGTGGTGGCGGTCCCCCAATCCATGGCCTATGCGATGATTGCGGGACTCCCGGTGCAGTACGGCTTGTATGCATCCATCGTCCCCACAGTGGTGAGCTGTCTCTGGGGGAGTTCCGCACACCTGATCACGGGGCCCACCACGGCCGTCTCCCTCGTTGTCTTCAGCACCGTTCACAATCTTGCGCCGCACGGAAGCCTGGAATACGTGGGCCTCATTTTTTTCCTGTCCCTGCTGGTGGGCGCCCTCCAGATCCTCATGGGGATGGCCAGACTCGGGAACCTTCTGAACTTTGTTTCGCACTCTGTGCTTCTCGGCTTCATGGCCGGTGCCGCGGTATTGATCGGCTTCAAGCAGCTTCCCGGGCTTCTGGGCGTCAGCATGGTCAAGAAAATCGCGTTTTACGAACACCTTTCTGTCCTGATCCGGAACCTTCACAACACCCACATGCTGACTCTACTCACGGGCCTGCTCACGATCGCGATCATCGTCACGATCGGAAAACTCAGGCCCCGCTGGCCCGGCAACCTTCTTGCCATGATCGTGGTCGGGGTTGTCGTGGCCCTCTTTGATCTCGATTCTCGAGGGGTGGCTGTGGTGGGTTCCATCCCGCGCAGCCTCCCGCCCTTCAGTATGCCCGAGATCCGCTGGTTCTACCGGCTTGGAGAACTTGCCCCCGGCATCCTTGCCACGGCGATCCTGGGGCTCGTCGAGGCGGTATCCATTTCCAGGTCCATCGCGGATCATACGCGACAGCGAATCAATGTGAACCAGGAGTTTATTGCTCAGGGTCTCGCCAATATCTCGGCCGCCTTCTTCAGCGGCTATCCAGGCAGCGGATCTTTCACCCGATCCGCGGTCAACTTCCGATCGGGTGCCAGGACTCCCGTGAGCGGTATCTTTTCTGCGTTAACCGTTTTGACCACGGTGCTGGTCGCTGCCCCTCTGGCGGCGAAACTGCCCATTTCCGCCCTTGCAGGGGTCCTGGTCGTTGTAGCCTATGAAATGGTGCTGAAAAAAGATATCCTTCGGGCCGTCAAGGCGACCCGAGGGGATGCTGCGGTGTTGCTCGTCACCTTTCTATCAACACTGTTGCTTAACATCGAGTTTGCGATTCATGTGGGCGTGCTGCTTTCGATCGGCCTTCATCTGGCCAAGACCTCTCACCCCTCAATCTATTCCGTGGCGCCTGATCGGAAGACGGGCAAGTTGGTTCCCCCGACCCAAGGAGAGACCTGCTGCCAGATGGACATTGTTCAGGTCGAGGGTTCCCTCTTTTTCGGGTCTGCCGCCTTCGTCCTCGAAGACCTGCAAAGACGCCTCAGAAATCGTCCCTTCATGGCGAATTTGCTGATACGGATGCGCCAGGTCAACACCCTCGACGCCAGCGGGGTGCACGTGCTGGAAGTCATCCTGGAGGAGACCAGGCGGCGGGGAGGTGGCCTATATTTTTCCGGAGTCAACCATCGTGTGTTTGAGGTGATCCAAAATGCCGGATTGCTCAGAGAAATTGGAGAGACGCATCTTGGAACCGCTACCGGATCGGCGATCCGTTTGGCCATGAAAGAGAATTTTTGTCCGGGAGTTTGCGCGGCATGCACGTATGACGTGTTTCAAGAGTGTCCGGAATTGAAAAAGGGGAATTGGGAAATCTTCGGGGAGGGAGTCACTCCGCGCCTCTGCGTTTTGCCCCAATTTGACGAGAGGGAATGGCCGTTTCCTGCCCGGGCGGTCGATTCGCAGCATTCGAACTCAAAGATCAAAGGAAGGCTATGAAACTGCTGGCTTACACAGACGGAAAGCCGGACTCGATCAGGGCCCTGCATTTCGCGGCTGCGCTGAAAATGCGCCTTGGGGCCCAGCTGATGGTGGTGACGGTGCGTTCAGGGACCCATGCCACGGAAGGCCCGCCGCCTCTAGGGGTTGAGGTTTCGCCGGCGGACTCGCATTTGCTGTCCCAAGGGCTTAGAATCCTAACGAATGCCGTCGGCATCTTGGCGGAATCGGAATTGTTGGCGTCCCCTGCGGCCGTCGTGATCCAAGACATGCCCCATGGCCACATGTTTCCGTGCGAAACAAGGACCGGGGAACGTGTGCTGTTTTACGAGATCTTCGGTCACTTCATGGAAGCTCTCAACCGTGAAATCGACCAAGACGAGCACAATTTGCTCATTGTCGGACCACCGCGGCGAACCGGGTTGAAGCGCCTCCTCTCATCGGACGTTCCCCGCAGACTGGCGCTCGATCTGCACACCTCTCTCCTGGTGGTTCGCGGTGGTGGACCTGACAGCCGCTACCTGGTTTGCGCAGACGGATCCCCATTCCAGCGTTTACTCCGTTCGTATGAAAAGTATCTGGTAGAGATAACAGCGGTCGTCTGATTTTTCTACAAATGACGTGGGTCGAAGTTATGTAGAATGGATCCCCCGATGAACTCTCGCAAAATGGAATTGTCGGGAATCATGGCACTATCCATCGGGAGGAACCATTCCAACATACTTAACAATCGATTCGCTTCAATGTATTCAACCGATTTGGTGCTGACCTGGCGG
>JAWOJI010000020.1:0-3448 GCA_046481735.1 Desulfatiglandales bacterium
GAATAACCCTCCTTTTGCCCCGAAGGCGTCGGTATCCAAGGCTAAAGTTTATAGAGGCTGATCCTTGCGATCTCTGAATATATTGCCAATTCTTTTTTCTTTCTGGAAATCACGTGTATCTATCTGTCCCATACAGGCAGATCTATCTTACCTTTTGATTTCTTTTTCTGTTGGATAATGACCAGGGCCTATCTCCTTCCTCAGGACCCACCTTTTCCAGATATAGTATATCGCCGGAAGAACTAGGAGAGTGAGAGCCAGGGCCGACAGGAGGCCACCAAAGAGAGGGGCACCGATCCGTTTCATGACCTCCGCACCCGTCGCAGTTCCAAACATAACGGGCAGGAGGCCCATAAGAGTTGTCGAGACCGTCATCAACACGGGCCGGACGCGTTCGGCCGATCCGGCAATGACGGCGTTACGCAAGTCCTCTGTCGTCTGAATCCTTCCTTCTCTCTTCCATCGCTCATATGCCTCGTCGAGGTAGGTTATCATAACAACGCCGGTTTCAGCGGAAAGCCCTGCCAGTGCAATAAATCCGACCATAACCGCTACCGATAAATTATAGTCCAGGATGAAAAGAAGCCAGACCCCGCCCACGACTGCAAAAGAAAGGCCCGCCATAACAATCACTACTTCCGTGACGCTCTTAAAATGAAAGTAGAGAAGAAGAAAAATAATAACCATGGTAAGAGGCAAGATGACGTTCAGGGTTTTTCGTGCTTTTTCCATATACTCATATTGTCCTGACCAGACGATGGAATAGCCGGAAGGAAACTCCACCTCATCCATGACGATTTTTCTGGCTTTCTCCACATAGGACCCCACATCCACCCCTCTTAAATCCACGTAAATCCAGGCGCTCTTACGGGCGTTCTCGCTCTTGATGGCCGGTGGACCTTTGCGAATGGAGAAATCTGTGAGGTGCGCCAGGGGGACCTGTGCCCCTGTAGGCGTGAAAACGAGGACCCGCTTCAACCCGTCGATATCATCGCGAAAATCCCGGCTGTACCTCACGTTGACGGGGTACCGCTCCAGCCCTTCGACCGTGGTGGTCACATTCATCCCGCCGATCGCCGACATGATAACGTCCTGCACGTCCATAATATCTAGGCCGTACCGGGCGATCTGGTAACGGTTGATCTTGAAATCCAGGTAGTTACCTCCCGTAACCCTTTCCGAATAGGCGGAGAGAGTGCCGGGGATATCGCGGACAATGGATTCGATTTGGGCTCCCAGGTCTGATAGGATTTGAAGATCGGGCCCCATGAGCTTGATGCCTACCGGGGTCTTGATCCCTGTGGAGAGCATGTCGATTCTGGTCTTAATGGGCATGGTCCAGGCATTGGTGATGCCTGGAAATTTGATGGCCTGGTTCATCTCATCGACAAGTTCGTCGACAGTGATATATCTCTCCTCGGGCAAAATAAGGGCCAGGGGCTTCTTAAGCCATGAAGGCCAGCCGGAAAAGAATCGATCGATTTTCTTTTTTCGCCACTCCCTAAGTTTCCTGTTCTTTATTTCCTCAGGGAAAAACCAGGTGAGGGGCTCTTTGAGCCAGCCTGGCCAAGCGGAAAAAAAGCGCTTCACCTTGATTATTTCGTATTCCGCTTCCGGGCGCAGTTCTATGGTTGTCTCTATCATGGAAAGAGGGGCGGGATCCGTAGCTGTTTCAGCCCGCCCGATTTTCCCGAGAGTATGGTGGATCTCTGGAAAACTCTGAATGATCTTGTCCGTCTGCTGCAGAAGTTCCTTTGCCTTGGTGATGGATATTCCGGGAAGTGTGGTAGGCATGTAGAGCAGGCTTCCTTCGTTGAGAGGCGGCATGAATTCACTGCCCAGTTGCGAAAGGGGATATGCGGTCCCAAGCACTATGCCTACAGCAATGAGGATTACGAGAATTCGCCAGCGAAGAACCTTGCGGATTAGGGGACGGTATAGTTTGAGAGCAACTCTACCGATGGGGTTTCTTGATTCGGGTATGAGCTTTTGGGAAAGTAAGGTGATCAAGCCAAAGGCTGAAAGCCCTAAGGCGGCCACCAGGCTCCAGTCAGGCAGGCTCATCCCGCCTACAGCTCCCAGAATCACAAGAAGAGGCGGGCCGCCAACTACGAAAAGCCAGATCAGGATGGGTCTGGGCCTGCGTGTCTGGGCCGGGAAGACACTTGCTCTCACGAAGAAGGTCATGAGAACGGGAATCAGGGTGACGGCGAGGATGGAGGAGGCTGCGAGGGCAAAGGTCCAGGTGTAGGCGAGGGGTTTGAAAAGACGACCGGATTGCGCTTGAAGGGCGAATACGGGAAGAAAAGAGACCGTGATCACAAGGAGACTGCTGAACAAGGCGGGGCCGACCTCTTTTGCCGCTTCGGTGATGATTTCCATGTGGGGCTTGACATCGCGATCCCTTTCCAGGTGCTTATGGGCGTTTTCAACCATCACAACGGATGCATCCACCATGACGCCGATAGCGATCGCGATTCCCCCCAGACTCATGATGTTTGCATTGATGCCGAAGGGGTACATGACGAGGAAGGACATGAGGATTCCAACCGGCAGGGTAATGATGGCGACAAAGGCCGAGCGGAAATGAATAAGAAAAAGCATACAGACAAGAGCAACAATGCTCATCTGCAGGAAAAGGGTCTGTTTAAGGGTGTTCACAGCTCTTTCGATGAGGGAGGAGCGGTCATATCCTTCCACGATCATCACGCCTTCAGGCAGTCCTTGCTCGAGTTCTTGAAGCTTCTTCTTGACGTTCCTGATTACTTCATAAGCATTCTCTCCGAACCGCATCACCACGATTCCGCCCACTGCTTCTCCCTCGCCCTTCCATTCAAGGAGTCCCCTGCGAAGTTCGGGGCCCAGCTTTACCGTGGCCACGTTCTTGAGAAGGATAGGGGTTCCGTGCATGTCCACTCCCAGTGAAATTTGTTCAAGATCTTCCTTTGATTCGATGTAGCCGAGACCCCGGACCATAAACTCGGTTTCGGCCATTTCGATAACCTTTCCCCCCACATCCATGTTGGATCTCTGGATGGCCGTCTTTATTTTTCCGAGGGGAAGACCGTAGGCCAGAAGTCTATTGGGATCCACTTCGACCTGATACTGCTTCACGAATCCTCCGATACTCGCTACTTCCGCGACACCGGGCACAGCGGTCAACTCGTAACGCAGATACCAGTCCTGGATGCTCCGCAGTTGCTGGAGGTCGTATTTCCCGCTCCTGTCCATCAAGATATACTGATAAACCCATCCCACACCCGTGGCGTCAGGCCCGAGATTAGGTGTGACGCCTCTCGGCAGCCTCCCGACAACGAAATTGAGATACTCCAGGACCCGGGACCTGGCCCAGTAAAGGTCGGTTCCGTCTTCGAAAATGATGTACACGAAAGAATACCCAAAAAATGAGTATCCCCTGACCACCTGCGCATATGGCACAGCGAGCATG
>JAWOJI010000327.1:0-8186 GCA_046481735.1 Desulfatiglandales bacterium
GCCATCGAGGGCTGCTTTGCCTTTGACCTGGAGACCGAAAATTACGCTTTTGAAGGGCGTATGACGGATGACCTGTCTCTGCCCAAAGCGATCGAGCAGGCTCTCGCCATGGAGGAAAAGTTGCTGGCCTGCTATGACAAGGGGGCAGAGCAATCCTCCTCTCTCCTGGCGGACGTTCCGAGGAATTTCAAGATCGTGGCCAAGAAAAGAAGAGGACGGTTTGAAAAGATCCGGAGCCTAGCGTAAAGGGGAATAGGGAGGTTTTCGTGGCACAGTGATCGAGTTCCTACTCTCTTACTGCTGATTCAACCTACCACAAGGAGGGCGAAGCATGCTTACGAAGAGAAAAGACATGATTCTTGACGAACTTGTCTCCATCGTGGGGCAAGAAAACGCCACAGCAGCCAAACACATTCGATACGCCTATTCTTACGACCTTTCTTTTGTCACCCCCAAACTGCCGGATTACGTCGTCATGGTCCACACCGTGGAGCAGATCCAGGACGTCCTGCGTTTTGCAAACCGGGAGGGCATCCCCGTGGTTCCCTACACGGGGGGGACCAATATCGGCGGACTTACCATTCCGGAACGGGGCGGGATACTCCTGGATCTCAAGAGGATGAACCGGATTTTGGAAATTGACCCCGAATCCCTTGTTGCCGTGGTGGAACCGGGGGTCAGCCATGCCCAACTGGCAACAGAACTCGCCAAACACAATCTGCGTTTCGGATGGCCCGTGGGTCCCCCATCCGCTTCGGTCAGTTCCTGTGCTCTCTGTCACGGCATAGGAGGCCTCAATGCGCGTTATGGACTGCAGAGCCAGGAGATCACCAGCATGGAGGTGATCCTGCCCACGGGAGAACTGGTCCGTGTGGGTTCGTGCGCAATAAACGAAAACGCCTGGCACAGCGTGCTCCCCCTGCCTCAGATGGACGGGCTTTTCAAGGGGTGGCTGGGTACAACCGGGGTTGTCACCAAACTGGGGATCAATGTG
This sequence comes from Desulfatiglandales bacterium, assembly GCA_046481735.1. Lineage (GTDB taxonomy): Bacteria > Desulfobacterota > DSM-4660 > Desulfatiglandales > HGW-15 > JAFGDM01. The sequence goes on from JAWOJI010000327.1 coordinate 995, forward strand.
CACCCTGCCCCGCCGCTTCTCAAGATCTTCACGGTTTCCTGCAATTCGGTGGAGGATATGTATTCCTACATGTGGAACCTGAGCAACTATGAGATCTGCGACGATTTGACGGGCGTATCGTGGTGGCTGGCTCAGGTTCCCATTCCCTACCCCTACAAGCCGAAACCCGATAGCGATCCCGAATGGTTCAGCTATGCCACCACCTATTCCTTCACTGAGAAGGAGAAGGAGGCAAGGCAAGAAATCTGGACCATGGTCCTGGAGGAAGAGAAAAACAAGGGCACCAGCATCAAGGAGACCCACTACCCTGAGGAGGCCCTCAAGGCAAGAACACAACTTCCCAGCCAGATTGTCGGCTCCACCAAGAACTACTGCAAGCAAGGCGGCGGCGGGATTTCCTGGCCCGGGACGTTTACGCCGGCCAAGAAATGGGCGCCTGTGTATAACAAGTGGAAGGAGATCCTAACAGAGCACAATCTATCTCCAGCGGTGAGGATGAGCATGTACCGCGGGGTGCATTACGGCATGCTGAGGGCCATGATCCCCTTTAACAAGCAGAGCGCCCAGGAAACGGAAAACGCCCGGCATGCCATTGTGGAGTGTCTGAAGGTGGACCTGGAAATGGGAGGCCTGCCTTACAAACCTCCTGTTGATTTTGCGAGGGAAATCAACAAACGGGCCCATCCGGGCTACATCATGCTCATGAAAAAGCTGAAGCAGCTTCTCGACCCCAACAACATCATGAATCCGGACAAGCTCGGCATATGAAGGTCTGCCTGAGAGCCCTTTCATGGAGGACAAAATGGATTGGAACATTGCGACACTGAAAGAATTGGAAGATAAGATCTGGCGATGCACGGCTTGCGGGACGTGTAAGATTGCCTATGAGTTCGGTCCCCCCGCCAAGTGCAATGAAATCTGTCCGGCGGGAGCCGAATTCGGCTTTGAAGGATTCATGGCCTCCAAGGGAAAAATCGCCTTTGCGAGGGGCATCCTGGATGGATCCCTGGAGTGGGAAGAAGACCTGCTTGACGCCGTTTATCGATGCACTGTTTGCGCCGGTTGCCAGAACCAATGCCAACTGGATCACAAGCCATATATCCCGGAGATCATCGAGGCCATGCGGCGAAAGGCCGTGGAGGATGGGGCCGGCCCCATGCCCGCCCAGAAGAAGATTACGCAGTCCATGCGGAGTTACAACAATCCATACCAGGGTCCCAGACGGGTGCGACTGGATTGGACCAGGCCCTTCAAGAAGGCCAAGAAACCCATTAAAGATATCAACAAGGAGCCTGCCGAAATCCTTTACTATGTAGGCTGCACCGGGGCCTTCAACCTTCCGGCCAGAGGAGTTCCGGTCGCCACGGCTTCTCTGTTTCAGAAGGTAGGCCTGGATTTCGGCATTCTGGGCGAAAATGAGATCTGTTGTGGTTCCACGGTCATGAGGATCGGCGATGTCGAGGAGTTCAAGAGAGTTTGTGCTTCCAACCTGGAAACCTTTAGGAAGCTCCACGAGGAGCGGGGGGTCAACACCGTTGTAACCTCGTGTGCGGGTTGTTACCGCGCCATAAAGAAAGATTACGTGCTTTCCTCCGAACGTGACAAGATGATGGAAGGCATCCAGGTCATCCACACGGTGGAGCTTCTTAACAACCTCTTTAAGGAGGGAAAGCTCAAAATCTCAGGGAGCCTCCCGTGGAAGGTCACCTATCACGATCCTTGTCACACGGGGAGGCACCTCAATAAATTTGTGATTGACCACGACGGTTCTCAACTTTGGAAAGGGGCCTACATCGGCATAAATGAACAAGACTGCCTCTACGACGTCCCCCGAGAGATCCTACGGGCAATACCGGGCATCGAATTCGTTGAAATGGATAGGATCAGGGACAACTCCTATTGCTGCGGCGGCGGCGGCGGGGTTATGACTGGATACGGGGATTGGGCTGCAAAGAATGCATCCAAACGCATCGAGGAAGGAATGGCAACCGGCGCCGAACACATGGTCTCCATCTGCCCCTTCTGCCATTACAACCTGAACGAAGGCGCCAAGAGAATTAACAGCACGATGCGGCTCTATGACTTGGTGGAACTGTTGGATCAGATCGTTCCAGAGCCCGAGTAGGCTCGGGAAAAACACACCGGAAAGGAGGTGCTTCAGGAAGGACAAGAAGAAAACAGGTTATTGCCGTAAACCCTATTCTTGCGTAAGGAGAAGGAAGACATGAAAAAGGCGGTCCGAAGAGCGTTGTTGTTGGTGTTGGCCGGCGCGTTTTTGCTGGCCCCGAGCTTTGCAAACGCTAAAGAACCAATTAAGATTGGCGTCCTTGTCCCGCTGACCGGGATTGTCGCCCAGGGCGGGGTTGAGATTAGGAACGGCATTGAGATGGCGGCCAAGGAGAAGGGGACAATCCTGGGAAGGCCGATTGAGTTGGTGGTTGAAGACACCCAGATCAAACCCGATGTCGCCGTGAGCAAGGCGGAAAAGCTCGTGTTCAAAGACGGTGTCACGGCTCTCATCGGAGTTTTCTCCAGCGGAGTGGGTCTTGCCCTGGCAAAGAATATCGACAAGCTGAAGGTCCCTTTTCTGTCCACCCACGTCATGACAACGGAATTCTATGGCCTCCACAAGTGGGTTTTCCGATCCGGACAGTTGGACAATCTCCAGACGGCGGTAGGCAACGTCAAAGGGATTCTGGAGCGGCCCGACCTAAAGGATCGAACCTACTACGTCCTCGTCCACGACTATGCCTGGGGACATGATGCAGGGGAGCGCTTTATTGAGCTGGCCAAAGCAAACGGAATCAAGATTTACGATGAAAAGTTCGACAGGGCGCCCACCGCCACCAAGGACTGGTCTTCCTACATCAGCAAGATTAAAGCCTCAGGCGCGGACGGCGTCTACATCGCTTTCATCACCAACGTTATCCCCGTATTCGCAAAGCAGGCCTATGATTTCGGTCTCCACAAGACCACCAAGGTGGTCTCTGCCGCAGCCCCCGGTCCCATGGAACTGGAAGAGGGCGGGGAGGCGTGTTTCGGCATATTCGGGACCTCGAACTGGTCCTGGGACGTGGACACCCCGGCGTCAAAAGCCTGGGCAATGAAGTTCTGGGAGACTTACAAAATTATCCCATCCACCGCCGCGGCCCACAGCTATGTGGGCGCCATGAACCTTTTCAACGGCATCGAAAAGGCCGGGAGCACTGACGTGGACAAAATTTCGGACTCCCTTCGGGGCATCAGCTTTGATGGTCCTTACGGGACGGTGCGCATCTCGGCCTTTGACAACTGTGCGAGAAACGACGCGGTCCTTACCGAAACCATGGCTGCTCCGGCCAACCCTTACGGGGCTAAGGTCAACATGAAGGTCCTCCACACCTTCAAGGCTGAAGAACTCGGCCCACCGGAGAAATAATTCGTTCCGGGCGGGTTCCACGCACATATCAGAACCCATTCTCTTTGCAATGCGGGTGCGACCCGGAAAACTTCGGGTTGCAACCTGCAACGCGAAGGGAGAATCTGAAACGAAACGCGGAGGCTACGTGCGGTTTTGAGCATCGCGGTCGATATTATCCTGAACAGTCTCGTGCTGTCCGGCGTGTTTCTCATCGTGGCCATCGGACTCAACATTGTTTATGGTTTGAGCCGGGTGATGAATCTTGCCCACGGCTCGCTGTATGCCCTTGGAGCGTACTTGAGCTTCAGCTTGATTTCGATGGGGGCGAACTTCTTCTTGGCCCTCCTCATCGCCCCTCTCCTGGTCGCTGTGGCAGGACTTTTGCTGGAGCGGACCGTCATTGCCCCAATGAGGAAGCGCTCCATCGTCTACACCCTCATTTTGACCTATGGCCTCATGTTCCTGATGGACGGCCTCCTCCGGTACCTTTGGGGCAATGAACCGAGGTTCATAAGGCTCCCCTTGTTTCTCCGGGATACCCTCTCCATCCTAGGCACCCATTATCCGGTCTACCGGCTCGCAGTGCTTGTGATCATTGCGGCCACCATGGCAGGGCTCATGCTTTTCCTGGAAAAAACAAAGACAGGGATCACCCTAAGGGCGGCGAGTACCATCCCCGAGATGGTTTCCTGCCTTGGGATCAACATGAAGCTGGTCCAGATCGGGGCATTCGTCCTGGGGTGCGCCATGGCGGGCATTGCCGGCGTGGTGGCCGGTCCCCTCTATTCGGTGGACCCCCTCATGGGCCATGAAATGCTCATCAGCTCTTTTGTGGTCATAGTGATCGGCGGGCTGGGAAGCCTCCGGGGAGCCGTTTGGGCGGCTCTTCTCGTCGGGACGGTCCAGACGCTGGCCGAGTTCTTTGTCACAGACTTGGCTATGGTGATTGTCTACATGCTGATGGCCGTCATTCTTGCGTTCATGCCCCGGGGTCTCCTTAGTGAAGGAAGATTTGAATAATATGGAACAACGATCGTCTGCACCGGTGGAAGCAAAGGATGAGCGCACAGCGTTGAAAGTCCTGGCTCTTGCAATCGTGGTAATATGCCTTGCCATATTTCCCTTCGCGGTCAAGAACCGGTTCTATATCAGCCTTGTGAATCAGATGCTGATCTATGGGCTCCTCGCCATGAGCCTTGATGTCCTCCTGGGGTACACGGGGCTTCTCTCGTTCATGCACAATGCTTATCTGGGCGTTGGGGCATACCTGGTCGGGCTTTTTCTTCTCCACGTTGCTCCTTCCTCCCTTTGGCTTACACTGCTCGTAGGTATGCTGGGCACCTCGCTCATCGCCTTGCCGGTGGGCTGGGTCCAGGTAAGGACCGGTGGGCTTGCCTTTGCGCTTCTCACACTGGCCTTCGGCATGATGTTCTTCACCGTGGCCTGGAAGTGGTACTCGGTGACAGGCGGGGACGACGGCCTCATGGGTGTTCCTCATCCGGACATCTCACTCTTTGGATGGGTGATTGGAAATACGGCAAATCATGTCGTTATGTACCTCTTCTCTCTCGCAATGGTTCTGCTCTGTTTTCTTCTTGCCTGGCGCATTGTGCACTCCCCTTTCGGAGCCGTTTTGGAAGCTATCCGTGAGAACGAGGAGAGGGCATCCTTTGTAGGGATTAACGTGCACAGGTTCAAGCTCCTGGGCTGGATGCTCGCCTGTTTCCTTGCCGGCATGAGCGGCGCCCTTTTTATTCTTTACCGGGGATACATCGGCCCTACCACCATGAGCGCCTTTGCCGGGGCCGCGGTGCTCATGATGGTTCTTCTGGGTGGCATGGGGTCCTTGTGGGGTCCTTTTGTAGGGGCTGGAATTTTCATTTTCATGCAGGACTACATCAGCACCATGACCGAGCACTGGGAGTTGGTCGTTGGGCTGGTGGTTATTTTTCTGGTGCTTTTCATGCCGAGGGGTTTTGTGGGCATCGTAGATCATCTGGTACGGTTGAGAAAGGAATAGGAAGCGCCCATGCCTGTCATCCTCCACACCGAGGGATTGTGCCGACACTTTGGCGGGGTCCTCGCTACCAACGAAGTGAGCATCCAGATCGTGGAGTGCAAGCTCAAATCTATCATAGGCCCAAACGGAGCCGGGAAGACAACCCTCGTGAACGTTATTACGGGCCGGCTTCCCGCATCCTCCGGAAAGGTGCTCTACAAGGACCGCGAGATCACCAATCGCCCTCCCCATGAGCTCATCCACCTCGGCATCTGTCGCACCTTTCAGATCACGAGCATTTTCTCCGGGCTCTCCGTGTTTGAGAATATCCGAATCTCCCGGCAGATGAGGATAGGTGGCTCCTTCAAGATCTTTTCCTCGAGAAAAGGCCTGAAACAGGTGAACGAGGAGGCGTGGAAAATTTTGGAACGCATCGGTCTCGATGATAGAGCTTCCTCCCCAGCCAAGAATCTGGCCCACGGAGACAAGTGTCTCCTTGAGGTGGGGATGGCGCTTGCCGGGGATCCAAAAATCCTGTTTCTCGATGAGCCCACTGCGGGCATGTCTCCTGCAGAGACCGACCACATTGCACGCCTCATCAAGAGCCTGAGTGAGCAAATTGCCGTAGTCCTCATCGAGCACGACATGGATGTGATCATGAGCATATCGGATGAAATCACTGTTCTGCACCAGGGGCGGATCATTGCAGAAGGCCCCCCTGCAACCATTCAAGGCAATGACCTGGTGAAGGAGGCATATCTTGGGCATGGGTAGCGCAGACGCTTCGGCAATCCTGCAACTCCGTGACATCCAGACCTATTACGGAAGCAGCCACATTATCCAGGGCCTCACTATGCACGTGAACAAGCATGAGGCCGTCTCCATTCTGGGGCGAAACGGGGTAGGCAAGACGACCACCCTGCGCTCTATTATGGGCCTCACACCGCCCAGGTCAGGCCAAATCCTCATCGACGGAGAAGAGACCTCTCGATGGCCTACGCACAGGATCATCCGAAAAAAGATCGCCTATGTTCCTGCGGAACGTCACATCTTCCCGGGTCTCAGCGTGGAAGAGAACCTCAGGCTGGCTGCGAAACCCTCCTTGGAAAAGGACTCCTGGACTATGGAGAGGGTGTTCGACCAATTTCCGATCCTGAAGGCTCGCATCAAGCAAGACGGATCCACACTCAGCGGAGGCGAGCAGCAGATGCTGGCCGTCGGGCGCGCTCTCATGGGGAATCCCCTGATCATGCTCTTGGATGAGCCCTCCCAGGGTCTTTCTCCGCTTCTGGTTTATGAGGTGATCCAGCCTATCCTCATCTTCTGCGTTGAATCAGGGCTGACCCTTCTTCTTGTGGAACAGAACTATCGCGTAGCGCTCAAGGTCGCCTCTCGACATTACCTGATGGGCATTAAGGGAAAGGTGTCGAGGAATGCCACATCCGTGGAACTGGTCGAGGACAGTGAAATCATCAAAGCCCATCTGTCCGTTTAGAGTTTGCGCTGAGGAAGATGGTGCCGGAAAGGAGATCAGATGACACATGAATTCAAAACAGGACAGCACCTTTGCCGGATCGGGGGGGTGACCTTCGGGGGACAGCCCGGGCAATATCCCACTGTGGTCTGCTCGTCCATTTTTCAAAAGGGTGACCGGGTCTTTGAAGGCAAGCGGAAGGAAGGCTTTGACGAAAAGAGGGCGGAAGACCTGCTTAAGGCGCAGGAGAAACTCTCCGAGGAGACGGGAGTCCCCGGGATGGCCGACATCGTGGCCAACACGGGCGAGGAGTTTGAGC
>JAWOJI010000348.1:0-4664 GCA_046481735.1 Desulfatiglandales bacterium
AGAAGATATTGTCGATACGGGCCTGACGCTGGAATTTATCAAAGCATACCTTGAGTCATTCAGTCCCCGTAGCGTTAAGATATGTACGTTGCTGAGTAAAAAGGAACGGCGGAGAGTATCCGTGGCCATTGATTATATCGGCCATGAAGTTGAAGAAGGATTTCTTGTTGGGTATGGTCTGGATTTTGACGAGAAATACAGAAATTTACCGGATATATGTCACCTGAAATTTTAATCAAAGAGGGTAGCCATGATTATAACCTGTGAGAATTGCGACACCAGCTTTAATCTGGATGAGAAAATGCTGAAGCCTTCGGGGTCCAAGGTGAGATGCTCGAAATGCAAACATTTGTTTGTAGCGTATCCGCCGGTACCGCCGGAACCGGAAAAAGAAATTTCTGAGAAGGCGGCGCCTGCCGAGACGCCTGAAGAAACTGCTGCCGGGGAGACGGCGACACCTGATTTGCAGCCGAAGAAAGACCAGGAGGACATGGCGCCTGAAACGGTGGCTGCCGGTGAAATAGATGAATTTCCGCCGGACGAACCTGAACCGGTGAGCGACGAAAGGGATAAGGATGTTTCGGGAGGTTTCGATGTTGAACTAGATATTGATACGGTAGCAGAAGATAGAGATACGCTTGAAGGCGAAACACCGGAGAGCCGCGAAGAGGGCCCTGATCTGCCGGAAATCGAGGAGGCTCCTTTGGGCGAAGCGGAGGCTGCGCCGGCTGAGGAAAAACCATTTGAATCACTCGACATGGATTTGGATCTGGAAATGGAATCCGAGCCTGAAGCCGTCGAAGATGCCGATGCGGCGGAAGACGTTGAATCGGAAGAACTGGATTTTTCCGATTTTGAGGAAACGGTTATGCTGGATTCTCCGCCGGCTTCGGACATTGAGATGAAATCGGAGGAAAAAACAGAAGATTTTGATCTAGATCTCGACCTGAACCTGGAAATGGAAGAGGAATCTGAGGTCGTCCCGGAACCGGATATGCCCTCTGTCGCTAAGGAAGGGGATGCCGGTCTTGAGGATCTGGATCTCGAGATGGAGCTTGAAATGGAGTCGGGCGATGATGAATCGGGGGAGGTGCTGAAAGAAGACCAGGCAGAGGATATCGATCTTTCGGATATTGAAAAAATGCTGGATGAGGACGATGAAGTGGCGGCTAACGTTATGGAGACGCCATCTGAAAAAGATGATGTTGAAGCCGAGGTAGAGAAATGGAAGCAACAGCCGATTCATGATGACAGCATGGATGAAACTGCTGAAATTGATTTGTCGAATATCGTGCTGGATACCGAAGACGTCGAAGAAGAGGAAGCTGAGGATGTGGAATTACAGCTCGATATAAATGAAGAGCCGAGTAAAAAAGAGGCCGGCGCTTTTAGTGAGTCCCGCAAGGATGCTTCGGACATTGATATCTCTGACTTTGAAGATTTTGAGATTCCGGACGAACAGGCATCAGCGGGAGAGGATTTTGCCGGCGGAGATATAGAACTTGAATTTGAAATGGAAGGTGAAAAAACGCCTGTAGGCATGCCGGCTTTCGATAGGGATTCGGAGACCGAAACCGTAGCATTTGCAACACCTTTCATTGAATCCGGGGATAAGCCTGAAGAAGCAACGGCAGAGAAAAAATCCAAAAAGATTAAAACAAGAAGAAAGAGCAGTACTACAAAGCCGATCCTGATTGTTTTGATTCTTTTCGCTTTGGCCTTTGCCGCCGTGATTATTCTCGACAGAATAGACATCAAAATTCCCGTGGTCAGCGACTATCTGAAACAGCTGCCTTATATAAACCAGTTGATGAAACCTGAAGCTGTGCAGTTTGGTGAAATCAGCATTTCAAATATCAGCAGTCAATTTGTCGAAAATAGCAAACACGGCAAGCTTTTTGTAATAAGGGGCACGGCAACGAATGACTTTCCGGAGAGCAGGCGGTATATTCAGCTGACCGGAACGCTGTACCAAAGCGGCAAGACTGTTGTGAAACAGGAATCGGTTTATTGCGGCAACGTTCTTTCGGATTTAAGGCTTGCCGATATGGATCTTGCTGAAATTAATACGGTGGTATCAAACCGGTTTGGAGACAGAAAGACCAATTTCGAGGTAAAGCCAGGGCAGGAAATACCTTTTATGATCGTGTTTTCGGACCTGCCGAATAATCTGGAAGAATTTGCCGTTGAAGTCGCCGGGTCTGATCCGATTCAACAGCAGTAGCGCCTTTTCAGCTTGACTTTATAAATATGAGCTGGTAGGAAAGCCGCTGTTTAATTTCGGGTAATGGCGATGTAGCTCAGACGGTTAGAGCATGCGGCTCATATCCGCAGTGTCCGGGGTTCGATTCCCTGCATCGCCACCAACTGACAATCCAATAAGGTTTTATATAATCTAAAAAGCCCTTAAATTAAGGGCTTTTTTGTTTGTGCGCCCGGCAGGGCGCACCCACTTGGAGGTGCAAGTCCTCTACACGCCCGACAGGGGGAAGTGTTAGCCGGACGGCAAGGGTGCCTACCGCGAGGTGGGATCTGAAGGAAGCCGCAGGCAAAGCGCTGGCCCGACGAACAGGAACCGCATACGAGGCGGCCGTGTCGGATGAGGAGGCAAATATCTTCAAAGTCCGGTACCTGTACGGAAGCACGGTCGTATATGCGGCGGGTATAAGCGTGAAGGTGGGGGCGCATTACCCGGGGAGATCTGTCAACCTGCCTTGTGCTACCGTCATCGTAAGATGCCGGGATTGGTTGGCAGAAGTCAGCCGACGGCATAGTAGGCTTACTCGACCGAGCCGAAGGCCTGAACATGGATTACGGACAGGAGCTTGAATTTCGATGACCACAGAGAAGCTGATTAACCGTGCTGCGATGCACGGTGCCCCTGCGGAGGGAGGCGGACAGAATCTGCCAGTGGCTGCAGGCGGTGCAACAAGTGGCACGGCAAGGAGAGGGGACGCCTGTACGGGGACTTTTGAGTTGATGGAAGCGGTGGTCGGGCGCGGGAACATGCTGAATGCTTTCAGGAGGGTTGTCGGCAATAAGGGTGCAGCCGGAGTGGACGGTATGAGCGTCGACGAACTGAAGCCCTATTTGCAAACCCACTGGAAGCGCATCAAGGAACGACTGTTGGAAGGCACCTACCAGCCCCAACCGGTTCTTCGGGTGGAGATACCAAAGCCCGGAGGCAAAGGAATGCGTAAGCTTGGTATTCCCACGGTGGTGGACAGGTTAATCCAGCAGGCATTGCATCAAGTGCTGAACCCTCTGTTTGACCCTGATTTTTCAGAGCACAGTTATGGATTTCGCCTGGGGCGCAGTGCTCACCAGGCGCTTAACCGGGCAAAAGGGCATGTCATAACCGGCAGGCGCTGGGTGGTGGATCTGGATTTGGAGAAATTTTTCGATCGGGTCCACCATGATGTGTTGATGAGCCGTGTGTCCAGGAAGGTTAGGGACAAGCGAGTGTTGTATCTGATTCGTCGTTACCTGCAGGCGGGGATCATGGAAGGAGGGCTGGTGAGTCAGCCGACCATGGGTACGCCGCAGGGCGGTCCGCTATCACCGTTGCTGTCCAACATATTGTTGGACGATCTGGATAAGGAACTTGAGCGACGCGGGCACCGTTACTGCCGATACGCCGATGACGTGAACGTATACGTCGGTTCCAGGCGTGCGGGGCAAAGAGTGCTTGAGTCGATTGAGAAGTTTCTTACACGTCGACTACGGCTTCAGGTGAACCGACAAAAGAGCGCGGTAGGCCGTCCATGGAAACGGACATTTTTGGGATACAGCATGACCTGGCATAAGCGCCCGCGATTAAAGGTGGCGCCCTCATCGGTGAATCGTTTGAGGATGACACTCAAGCAAGCGTTTCGGCAAGGTCGTGGGCGGAACCTGGGAAAGTTCATCGAGAGCCTCAAACCAACCTTACGAGGATGGATAAATTATTTTCGTTTATCGGAGGTTAAAGGAATTTTTGAGGAGCTTGACGGGTGGATCCGGCGCAGCCTTCGCTGCATTATCTGGCGGCAATGGAAGCGATCGTATACCAGGGCAAAAGGCTTGATGAAAAGAGGACTCGCTGAAAAGCGGGCCTGGGAATCGGCTGCAAATGGAAGAGGTCCCTGGTGGAATTCAGGAGCCTCCCACATGAACCAGGCGTTTGCCAAGAAATTCTTTGATCAACTTGGACTTGTGTCACTGCTTGATTCGGTTTTCAAGTTTCAATGTAATTCATGAACCGCCGTATACGGAACCGTACGTACGGTGGTGTGGGAGGACGGAGGGTGCGAGCCCTCCTCCTACCCGATCATAGCCACAACCTGGTTCCTGAATCAGGTCGGAGGTGTTGGATTATGCCGCTCTTTTTCATGACCGCCATTTTCTTTGTCGGCTTTGTTTCAAGGCTCCTGCTGGCTCCATTGATGCCTGCCATCGAAAAAGACCTGATGATCGGACATGGTGAGGCCGGATCATTTTTTTTCTTTGTCTCAGCCGGGTTGTTTATTTCTCTGCTTTCCTCAGGCGTTATCGTTTCAAAGATCACCCACAGAACCGCCATTGTGCTGTCGTCGACAATTCTGGGTATTGCCTTGATTGCTACCGCCCTGACCCGGGATATCTGGCAGATATACCTGTGCCTGTTTTTCTGGGGCATATCCGGC
>JAWOJI010000357.1:0-3106 GCA_046481735.1 Desulfatiglandales bacterium
GGCGTTTGAGGTCGGAAACATCCCGATGAATGATGACGCTGCCGATCTGCCGACCGCCGGGATCCCGGTAGACGGCGCCGCGGGTGCTGACGTCGATGATCCGTCCGCTCTTGGTCAGGCGGCGGCGGAAACGTGGGCCAGTACTCAAAAACGCGATCAAAGGGATTGGGAACGAAACCGCCGATCACAAGCCCGAAGCCTTTGTCGATCCATGTGGCAATGACCACGCTGACGCAGGCGACCGCAAGCACGTCGGTCTTCCTCCTCGTGGCCGGGATGATAAGGAGCACGAGGGCCACGAAAGCGAAGAAGGCGGCGGTCCACATCCACGGAACCAGCTTCGAATGTCCTTCCAGGCCTGCAAACAGGTAAACGATGGAGTGCATGTGGCCTGGTATCTGGCTGTAGAATGCGGTGAAGAGTTCCAGGGCAAAGAAGAACACGTTCAAGATCATGGCATAGGTGACGATGCTGCCCAAGGTATGGATCTGCTCCTTTCCCGGGTCGAAGCGGGTAAACTTTCTAACGATCAGACAGAGGAGGATGAGAAGCGCCGGTCCGGAGCAAAAGGCGGAGGAGAGAAAGCGGGCAGCCATGATTGCCGTAAGCCAGTAGTGCCTGCCGGGGAGTCCCGCGTACAAAAAGGCGGTCACGGTGTGGATGCTGAAGGCCCATGGAATGGAGATGTAGATCAGGACTTTCACCCAACTGGGATAGGGCATTCCCTTTTTCTCCGCACTCAAGACGTTCCACCCAATGACAAGATTCAGGAGCATGTAAACATTGAGCACGACCATGTCCCAGAACAGGATGGAACTCGGATTGGGATAGAGAATAATGTTGAGCATCCTGGGCAGATTGCCGAGATCCACCATCACAAAAAGACCGCACATGATAATGGATGCAACGGCCAGGAACTCTCCCAGCACTGTGATCCTGCCGAAAGCTTTGTAGTCGTGGAGGTAGTAGGGCAAAACCACCATGACCCCGGACGCGGCCACGCCTACGAAATAGGTGAGCTGGCCGATGTAGAAGCCCCATGACACGTCCCTGCTCATGCCGGTGATTCTCAAACCCTCTGAGAACTGGTAGAGGTAGAACCCGAATCCGGCCCCAATCAGACCGAGCAGAATCACAACCCATCCCCAGTATGTCGGACTTCCTTTTAATGCCTTGTCGAGCATAACCACCTCATATCATGTAGAAAATATTGGGCCCCGTACCCAACTCCGGCTTGCGCCGAATGGAGTAGCGGTTTCGAAGCGCAGTTCTCACATCGGACCGGGCGTCGTCGAGATCTCCGAAGAGGAGGGCATTGCGCTTCACCTTGGCGGCTGCTTCTACGCAAGCCGGAAAATGGCCCTTGGCAAGCCTTTCCACACAAAACGTGCACTTTTCCACCACCCCCATGGAACGGGTCGGGAACTCCCGGTTGGTGGGAAAGTCCGGGTTCAGTTCTTTGGGTGCTTTCCGCGGGTCTCCCCAGTTGAAGCTCCTCGCCCCATAAGGGCATGCAGCCATGCAAAACCGGCACCCGATGCAGCGGTGCATGTCCATCATCACGATGCCGTCTTCTCTCTTCCATGTAGCCTTGGTAGGACAAACCCGACAGCAGGGAGGGTTGGTGCAGTGGTTGCAAAGGACGAGAAAATGTTTCTCCTTGAAGCTCTCGGCCAGATACTCGTTTTCCTGACCCGGGAAGGCGTGGTCATAGGTTTCTTTCCAAATCCACTTTACTTCTTCTTTTGGGTTGCCGATGTGAGGCACGTTGTTGTGATCGTGGCAGGCCTTGACGCAGGCATCCATCACAGGTTCGTCGAGCAGCAAGGCATCCAGGGCCATGCCCCATTTCTTGCCTGCCGCCAGGGGGACGTCCTTCAGCGCAGCGTCCACGGCCCCCGGGGCGAGCAGTTCAAACCCGGTTTTTCCGCCGATCCCCAAAAGAACGGTCAGCCCGGCAATCTTCAGGAACTCTCTTCGATCCATGGCCATCACTGATTCTCCTTAGGCTCAATATGGCATTCCCAGCAATAGGGAGCGACGCCCACATAGTCATGACACTGGTCACAAAATTTGGTCTTGTTGGAATGGCATTCCATGCAGGTGGTCTGGAGGCCCTTGTAGTGAACTTTGCCGGTGCTGCTCTTGTAGTAGCGCTCGTCGTTTCGGACCACCTCGTGCCTCCACTCGTCCAGCATCTTCATGTGGTCTGTTTTCATGTAGGATGCAGCCTCCACACATTGCTGCGCCGCCTTGGCCTTTTCGGTGAGCACCGGTTCAGGCGCCTTCGAGGCTTTGCCCGCGTTGTAGAACACGGGAAACAGCAACAAACCCACACCGATGACCAGGCCGGTTATGATCTTTCCGCCGTCATACATCCGATTCATCCTCCTCCATGCCAGGGAGGGGTTCACCCCTGAGATTGGTTTCCCGTTTCTTTTCTCCCTCCAGAACGAGGGCGTTTCCTACCAGTTCGTGAACGCCCGTAACATTCACCTCGGGCACCCAGTATTCCATGAGCGGCGGCAGTGCGGCCCGGTCGATGGCACAAATACAGGCAAGCATGTTCACTCCGAATTTTTCGTGGACGTACCTGACTGCATTCGCCCTGGGCAATCCGCCCCGCATGCGGAGTTCCATATTTTCTCCCGCATTGAGGCCCGCCCCGCTCCCGCAGCAAAAGGTCTGCTCCCGGATGGTGTTCTCGGGCATCTCATAGAAGTTCCTGCATGTGTTCTTGATAATGTACCGCGGTTCATCGAGGATTCCCATCCCCCTGGAGGGATTGCAGGAATCATGGAAGGTCACCTTCAGGTTGTCGTTCCGGCTCGTGTCCAGTTTCAGCTTGTTGTGCTTGATGAGGTCCGCCGTGAACTCCGCGATGTGGACCATCCTGGTCGTCTTGGCATTTTCAAACCTGGTCCCTGTAAGTGGGGAGACGGGGTCCTCGAGAAAATCGGCCGGGCCGTTAAAGGTGTCCATGTACTGGTTGATCACCCGCCACATGTGGCCGCACTCGCCGCCTAGAATCCACTTGACTCCCAGGCGCTTTGCCTCGGCATACATCTTGGCGTTGAGACGCTTGGCCGTTTCATGGGACGTGAAG
>JAWOJI010000399.1:0-2964 GCA_046481735.1 Desulfatiglandales bacterium
TACATTCATTACTTCACTCGGTTCCTCAAGATCGGAGGCGTTGGTATTTTCCCTTTTTGTCATTCGTGCTTGTTTCGGATTTCGTGCTTCGGATTTCGGATTTCATACACGATTCATTGCCGAGAATACTCAGAGAACTTCCGAGAGGTGTCTCTATACGTTTTCCTCCATTGCTTCAAAGACCAGTTCCGTCAGGTCCTTCACCACAAGATCCACCTTGTCCCTTCGAGCCCGGGTCGCAATGGTTCTGAGGCACTGCTGGCATGATGAAACCACCATGTCCGCCCCTGTTTCCGCGATCTCCTGAAGTTTCATCCGGGCCACCTCGGCGGTGAGTTCAGGATTGACCATTTCCACGTTTCCGCCGCCCCCGCAGCACATGGAGAGCTGGCGGTTGTGTGCCAGTTCCACGAGATTGAGACCCGGAATGGATTTCAAGACCCGGCGGGGCTCTTCGAAAACCCCGCTGTTTCTGCCCAGATCACAAGGGTCGTGATAGGTGGCCGTGACCTTCATTTCTTTGAGTTTGATCTTCCCGTCCTTGATCATGTGATCCAGCATCTGGCTCGCATGGAAAAGTTCCACGCCCGGCAGCCTGTAAAGATGCTTCCATGTGTGATAGCAGGAGGGGCAGGTGAAAACGACCTTCTTGGCGCCCACCTCCTCGACTTTTTCCATGTTGTGCTCCATCAGCATCTTCACTTTGTCGGGCATGCCGGCGCCGATCAGAGGAAAGCCGCAGCACCATTCCTCACCTCCGAGGATCGTGAAATCCACATGGGACCTATCGAGAATGCGCGCCATGTTGACGGGGATCTTCTGGGCCATGGGGAAAAAGGATGCCACGCACCCCACGAAAAAAATCACCTCGGCCCGGTCCTTTTCAAAGGCGCCTTCCGGAAGGTCCCGGATCAGCTCCTTCCATTCGGCGCGCTCCGCATTGTCGTCGTCGGAGATGTTGTGCTGCTCCTCCAGAAAGCGGAGGACCGAGTCCGCGATCTTTGGGTACAGTCCTTCGCCCACGAGGCACTCTCGGTCTCGAAACACCAGGTCTTTGGTTTGCACTTTGGGGAAGCACGCGGCCGTGCAGGCGCCGCAGCCGAGGCAGGAAAAAATGGACTTCTCGATTTCAGGGCTCCAGGCGAGACGCCCTTCGATCACGGCCCGGGTGATGGCATTTCTTCCCCTGGGCGCTGAAGACTCCTTGCCTTCCACCAGGTAGATGGGGCAATTGGGCAAACAGAAGCCGCACTTGTTGCACTTGGCAACCTCGTCGTAGGACAACTTGCGAAGCTGGGTGAGATTCATGGGGATTATCCTTTATTCCACATTGCTATTGACGGGTTTGTCGTCAGTTTAGGCATTGCCGATGCAATACAACGGTGCATGGATCACGGCGCACGGTACAGGGCAAATACCGATGAGTCCTGTTCCGTTCACCTTGTGCCGGTTTCTCACACACCTACGCAAAAACGCCCCGGGTTGATGAGTCCTTCGGGATCCAGTTCGAGCCTGAGCTTTTTCATCAGGGGGAGATCCGGTCCCGACACACCCCAAAGGGGAAGGGCGGTTTTCATGTCAGTAGGCGCTCTTTCAACGACCAGGTTCCCGCCCACCTCACGGCATTGGCCGAGCAGCGTTCCAACGGCCTCGATCATCACCGTGTCCTGGGAAACCCCCTCGTCGGGCAGGATGTTGATCAGGGCAACCCCGCTGCACGAGTGACAGAGGAGCGTGTGTTCCAACCGGAGTTGTGAAAGGGTCTTGTCTGCAACCTCGAAGATCGACCTCCAGGAAGACAAAGGGTAGTTGAGCCGCAGCGCTACAAGACGAGGAAACCGCTCGGTCAATGTGGTCTGAAGTTTCCCCAGATGCAGCCAGAACAGCCGATGCTCGTCCTCCCGAAGAAGGGCGTGCCCCACAGCCTTGAAAAGGCGAGCCATAGCCTGCAATTCCTTGCTCATCCGGGTCACGGCCTCGTCAAATGCTTCGAGGGCCACCATGGCTGCATAGGCGCCCGGGCTAAGATCCTCGGAAGCCTTGAATCCCATTTGATCGAGAACGGCCCGATCCGCGACCTCGAGGGCTGCGGGCAGGAGCTTTGTTCCGAACACGGCGCTCGCAAATGCGCTCGCGTCTGAAAAGGAATCAAAGGTGAAAACAAGAGTCTCCATGGTCTCCGGCAGGGGAAGCAGCCTCAAGGTCATCTCGCAAAGGATGCCCAGGGAACCCATGGCCCCGATCATGAGTTTGGAAATGTCATAGCCCGAGACGTTCTTCACGGTTTTGCCTCCCGCGCCGATGATCTCGCCCTTGGGCGTGACAAACCTCACCCCCAGGAGAAGGTCGCGGGGCAGGCCGTAGAGCAGGCGCCTCGGCCCGCTGGAGTTGGTTGCGATGATCCCTCCCAGGGTCGCCCTTTCGGCGAAGGGGGGATCGAGAGGGAGAAAACAGCCGCTGTGCGACCTGTCGGAACAAACGAATTCGCCTGCCTCGGTCTTGAGGTCCTCCAAGGGCAGGTAGCACCTGTCTTCTTCCGTGGCGAGCCTGGCCTGCACATCCCGGAACCTGACGCCTGCCTCAACCGTAATGGTCAGGTTTGCCGTGTCCACATCGAGCATGTGGTTCATCCGAGCCATGCACAAAACGAGGTCAATCCGTTTCAGAGGATTTCCCATGGCCATTTTGGTGCCGCTTCCCCATAGGGCGACGGCGAGAGCATTGCGGGATGCACATTGCATAAGCGCTGCCGCTATTTTCGTGTTCTTGGGAAAAACCACCGCCTTGGGGAGCATTTCATCTATGGCGTAGCGGGCGGCATCAGCAGGATCGGTCTTGAGACCATCCTTGCCTGCTATCCCGGCAAGCTCTTCCAGAATCCGAGTCCATTGGGTCACGTGAGATCTCCTTCTCATTCAATCCGGGGAATGGGATTGTATCCAATGCCACCACATGCACAAATCC
>JAWOJI010000121.1:0-11050 GCA_046481735.1 Desulfatiglandales bacterium
CAGCTCTCCTCGAAGCGTAACTCAAGGCCGTCTCCTGGGTGATCAGCCCCCGTTCGTAAAGACCGGCAATGCTCTGGTCAAAGGTCATCATTCCAAAGGGATTGCCCTGTTCGATGATGTCATAAAAGGTTTTCCCTTCAGCTTCGCCGTGCAGAATCGCATCCTTGACCCTGAGATTGGTGCACAGGATCTCAAAGGCCGCCACCCGTCCGCCCCCGACTTTCGGCAGAAGCCTCTGGCATGCGATCCACCGGATGGAATCTGCGAGGCGAATCCGAATCTGCTTTTCCTCGTCCCTTTCAAACATGCCCACAACTCGGTTGATGGTCTGCCCGGCATCCACGGTGTGAAGGGTGGTGAGAAGCAGGTGTCCTGTCTCCGCTGCAGAAAGACCGATCTCAACGGTTTCCTTATCCCTCATCTCCCCGACAAGGATCACTTTCGGCGCCTGCCTGAGGGCGGCTCTCAGCCCGTTGGCGAAATTGTCGAAATCGATGCCCAGTTCTCTCTGGTTAAAGGTCGCTCTTTTCTGGGCATGAACGTATTCCACCGGGTCCTCAAGGGTGACCGCATGAACCGACTTGGCTTCATTGATTTCATTCAGGACCGCAGCAAGGGAGGTCGACTTACCACTCCCTGTTGCGCCTGTCACCAGAATCATGCCGTTTCGTTCCTCGGCCATTTTCCGAAAGGCAGGGGGAAGCATCATTTCATCGGTGGTCGGAACCCTTGTGGCCAGTTGCCTCATCACCGTCGAATAGTGACCTTTCTGAGAGAAGATGTTCACCC
The DNA here is from genome assembly GCA_046481735.1 of Desulfatiglandales bacterium. GTDB lineage: Bacteria > Desulfobacterota > DSM-4660 > Desulfatiglandales > HGW-15 > JAFGDM01. Next base: position 790 of record JAWOJI010000121.1, read on the forward strand.
TGAACCGGGCTTTTCCGGCCAGACCGTAGGATGTGTCGCAAGAACCTTCGCTGAGGAGCATCCTTGTGAGCCTCCGGTCGCCGTTCAAAATATTGAGGGCCAGGACCTCTGCCTGGAAAGGGGTAATCTTCGGAATCGGGGGGGAGAGGCTGACGGATTTCAACTGCCCGGAAGATTCGACCTGAAAAGGCTTGTCCACCGTGAAGTTGAGATCCGAAACATTGTCATGGGATTCAAGCATGCTCGTGAGGATGTGATCGATCTCTTGTCTTCTCATCCACTTTACCCCCTCTGTCTCTAGGGCTTCTCAAGAAGTCATCGGCTCAAGGATCAAAGCGACTCCGGACTCCCGAACAACGTTTCTACAACGGCGCTGTGGAGCAGGAGCAACCGAGCCCTACACTTCCGTGAAATCCGACGGCGCCTGCTTCAGATAAGGCAGGAACTTCGCCTTATCGACGCACCGTGTATAGGCGTCATCGGGACTGATGATTTTCCGGTTCAGGAGTTCCATGATGGCATCATCCAGAGATTGCATGCCGAATTTCTTTCCCGTTTGGATCATGGAAGGAATCTGATAGGTCTTGCCTTCCCGGATCAGGTTCCTTACCGCAGGATTGGCGATCATGATTTCCAAGGCCGCCACCCTTCCCCTCATGTCCCTTCTTTTGAACAGAGCCTGGGAAACCACGGCCCGGAGACCGTCGGCAAGGGTGTTGCGGATCTGCTCCTGCTCGCTCACCGGGAAAACCTCAATGACCCGATCCACCGTTTTGGCTGCGCTGTTGGTGTGCAGGGTGGCAAAAACAAGATGTCCGGTTTCAGACGCCTCAATGGCCAGTGAGATGGTTTCAAGGTCTCTCATCTCACCCACCATGATAATGTCGGGGTCCTCCCGAAGAGCCCCCCTCAAGGCGGCGGCAAAGGACTTGGTGTGCAAACCGATCTCCCGGTGATTGATGACGGCCTTTTCGCTTCTGTGGACAAACTCGATAGGGTCTTCGACGGTAATGATGTGATCCTTGCGATGGATATTCGCCTCATTCACAATAGCAGCGAGTGTTGTGGATTTGCCGCTCCCTGTGGGACCCGTCACCAGGACAAGGCCCCTTGGCAGACTCGCGAGTCTTTTCACAACCTTGGGAAGCCCTAACTCGTCGCAGGTCATAATCCTCGAGGGAATTTCCCTGAAGGCTGCACCTATCCCGTATTTTTGCTGGAAAAAATTGGCCCGATACCGGGCCAATCCCGGAATCTCGTAAGCGAAATCCACGTCGCCCGTTTCCTCAAACTCCTTGATCTTGTTTTCCGGGGTGATCTCATAGAGCATCGACTTAAGGGGATCATTTTCAAACGGAGGATACTTGACCCTCTCAAGCTCCCCCCCAATTCGCAATATCGGCTGTTGGCCGGAAACCATGTGAAGGTCTGAAGCACCCTGTTCGTGCATGAGCTTGAAAAAAGCATCAATCTGCGCCATAACTTTCTCCCGAGAACGACTGAAGAGGCATTATACCCTGTTAAAGCTATCGGGTTCAAGTCCCAAATGCGGAAGCCGCGCCAAATATCGGCGCCAGGCTGTTTCTTTCAGATGACCTTGATCATCATCACCGCATCCTGGCCGGAAGGATAGAAGCGTTTCTTGAGCGACAAAGGGACAAAATGATTCTTCTTGAAAAGCTTTTGGGCAGGAACATTATCCATGGCGGTATGAAGCGAGAGCCTGGTTTCTCCGAGACGTTTGGCCTCTTTTTCTATTTTTCGGAGGAGCATCTCCCCGATTCCTCGTCGGTGAAGGCGGGGCTCAACGGCAATGGCGAGAAGCTCGCATCGGGTCTCCTGATCAGGCCCCTCCAAGAACCGCCCCATCATCGCAAACCCAACGGGCGCCCCCTTTTCAACCGCTACGATGGTAGGGGCCAGACCGGATTCGAACCACGCGGGAACCATGTCTTGGTAAGGCCCGTAAACGCTGAAGACGCTTCCGCTGAGTCGACCGATGAACTCCATATCGGAAAGGTTCGCCCTGCGGACCGAAATCCTTTTGGAATGGAAACCAGAGGACCGCTCCCGGTCACGTTCCGCTCTTCCAGGTTCTGTAGGGGTGCATGAATCTCGGAGACGTTGAAGTCGCTTCATGTCCCCGTATTTTCCAAAACGGCCTTGAGGGCTCACGGTTCCAACTCTCGAATCGGGAAGGCATGCCGGGCGGGGAAGGCAGGCTTTTACAAACGTACTGGGCTACAGGCTCTTCCAGAAGGCTCTCTGTACGCTTTTCACTCTGCTCGCCAGGGAATCCGTCATCTCGGTATTGACAAGCGCCATGAGTTCCTCTGGATTTGTGAAGGACAGGCCTGCCAGTTCTTTCAGCACCTCTTTTACGGAATCCCTCTCTCCCATCACATTGTAGCCCCCTTCCAGGCTGAGGACGACTTTTCCGCTGCAACACGCCTCTGCGATGTCCATGATCACCCGGGTCAGCCCTGCAAATCCTTTGGAGGACACATTCATTCCTCCCAAAGGATCCCCGTAAAAGGTGTCAAAGCCCGCTGAAACCAAGATCAGTTCCGGTTGAAATTCCAGGGCAATGGGCCGCAAGAGGTTCTGGTAGATCTTCAGAAACTCCCCGTCCCCGTGCCCGATGGTGAGGGGAACATTGACCGTGAAGCCTTTGCCGCGACCTCGCCCGACTTCATCGAATGCTCCTGTCCCTGGATAATACGGATACTGATGGGTTGAAAAATAAAGAACAGAAGGGTCCTCTTCAAAACTGTGCTGCGTTCCGTTTCCGTGATGAAGATCCCAATCCACAATGAGGATTCTTCCGATGCGAAGCGTTTCCTGTGCATATCTTGCGCCGACGGCAAGATTGTTGAAAAGGCAAAAACCCTTGGCTTGAGCCTTTTCAGCATGATGTCCCGGCGGTCTGACCAGAGCGAATGCATTCTGGATCTCACCGGAGTGAACCATGGAAATGGCCCGGCACACTCCGCCGGCTGCGAGCATGGCGGCGTCATAGGAGGCCGCACAGGCATGGGTGTCCGGGTCCAGATAGGTGTATTCGACCCCTGCAGTGGATTCAATCTTGCTCACATATCCTGGGGAGTGCACACGCATGATATCCTTCTTGTCCGCCGGTTCCACGGGAATTTCCAAAAACATGCCGGCCATTTCCGGCTCGTCGAGCATCGCGTAGATAGCCTCAAGCCGCATCGGCGACTCAGGGTGGTACTCTCCCATCCAGTGCTCCATGAATTTCCTGTGTCGCACAATTCCTGTTTTCGCCACCGATCTTCTCCTTCCGGAATTCCGATGCGAGTTCCGCTCCTGCAAGGAAACACTGCTATGCATACCACAGGTAATTTTTGAAGGTCAAAGCAATTTCCCCGGATCACGACCTTTGGCCACAGCCCGAAGGAGTCCGCCATGACGGAGTGCATTGGCGCAGGGCAGCCTCCAAGCGCAGGTTAAAATGAAGCTTTTGACTTGCCTGGGTAGCTCTTGTATTCTTGATTCTCCTTGGACAGGCATCGACAACCATGTTTTTTTTCATCGCAGGAATTCAGCCGAAGACCTTGGACCTCGAAGACCAGAGCCGAATGTGCCCTGCCTGCGGGCTCTATCAGGCGCGTCTGAGGAGGGTGGATCATTATCTCTCTCTCTTCTTCGTGCCTCTTTTTCGCGTCAAGAAGGGGCATCCGCTCGTCGAATGCAGGAGTTGCGGTGGAGTTTTCACCGAATCCGGCCAGCCGTCGTTTGCGCTCCTCTCAGGCAAGACAGCCCGTTGCCCGTCATGCGGAGGAACCTTGGATCCGGCTTTTCGGTACTGCCCTTCCTGCGGAAAACATCTGCGGCGATGAGAGAAGGCTTGTTCCATGACATCTGAGGGAGGGAATCCGGTTGGATGACAACGCGTTCTTGAAGGAACTGGAGGAGCTCGCCCAAAGCCTGGGTATTGAGGTGCGCTATGAAAATCTCAAGAAAGAGGGGGTTTTTTCCGCAGGAGGTCTCTGCAGGTTGAAGGGGCAATACCTTTTGATCATCAATACGAGGGCCCCGGTTAAAGACAAGATCGAAGCCTTGGCCGTCGCCGTGAGCCGGTTTGACCTAAGCCGTCTCTACCTCAAGCCGGGCCTGAGGGAGTATCTCTCGACCTTTTGCGAACCTGAACACCCTGAATCTATTCATTCCCCTGGGTCAGCCGATTCTTGACATAGAGCATTCTGTAAAGGGCGGTCAGGTTCACGGAAATCGCCAAGACGAGGAGTGTGATTTTCATCAAGGCCGCTCCGAAAATCGGAATCGAGCCCAAAAGCGAGCCTAGAATCAGGAGAGTAATTCTTTCCGGCCTCTGCATCATCCCGGCCTTGCACTGGACTCCGAGTCCTTCGGCTCTTGCTCTTGTGTAACTCACCATGAAGGATCCTGCAATGGCCAGCACAATGACCACCACCGTCCAAGGACTGGCTTGGCCCAATGCCCCGGCGGAAGAAAAAGAGGGGCCGCCGGCATAATAGTAGGCAAGACCTACAAAGAGAAACATATCGCTGTAACGGTCCAAGGTGCTGTCAAAAAAAGCGCCAAAAAGGTTGTTCCTGTTTGTATTTCTGGCAATGTGGCCGTCAAGGGTGTCGCAAATCCCTGCAAAGAGCACAACCCATGCGGCCCAGAAAAAGCGGCCCTGGCTGTAAAGCAGCCCTGCTGCGGCGCTGAAGAGCAGCCCTGTGATGGAAAGCACGTTCGGATGAACGCCTGCACGGGCAAACCAATCGCCCACAGGCCCGACAGCGCTCAAATACCTCCGGCGATTCTTCTCACTGATGAAGACTATCTGAGCCATGCTGCCAGTCTCTACCCTTTGATCCGCTCCGCGATTCTTCCGCCGCCAAACTATCAGAGGCTCGCCGGTTTGTCAAAACCAGTCTTGACGGCTTCGTAAAAAGTCCATCTGCGGCGTTGCGCTTCATCTTTCGTCGCTGCGGCGTACCTCTATGTACGCCTCATTCCTCAAGATTCGCGCGCCTTGCATCTGGCGCCTTTTACTGTGCCGTCCTGTTTGTCGACTTCTCACGAAGTCATCAGTCTTGACGACCCTCTGAAAGCTCCGCCCTCTCTTCCGGCAGGGAGTTCGCCGGGCCCGAGGCGCCGAGCGTTGCGAAAAATGTAGTCTATTAGCTTTTACGCGAGCATCACTATAGATAAGTTTTTATAATTGACTATAACTTTATATTTTTGTATGATCCTAACTCATCCTTTTGAAATTGATGGAAAGCCGAAAAGGCAGGGCTTCAATGCGTTGTTGATCTGAAGGGAGAATGTTCATGGCCATGAATAATGCTGTATTTCTCGAGGTGTTGGAGTGGTTTGACGAATCAGGCAAGGAATTGGTTCACCGAATTCCTGAGGAGGGTTCTGGGGAGATCAAGTTCGGCGCGCAACTCACAGTCAGGGAGAGCCAGGTGGCCGTCTTTTTCTATAAGGGCAAAGCCGTCGAGGCATTCGGTCCCGGTCGCCATACCCTGAAAACAGCCAACATCCCTATCCTTACAAAGATCGCCAGCCTGCCCTGGGCTCTCACCAGCCCGCTTAGGGCCGAGGTTTATTTTGCAAACATGAAAGTCTTTGCGAACCTGAAATGGGGCACCAGGGATCCGGTGGCTTTCAAAGATTCGGAACTCGGCCTTGTTCGCCTCAGGGCTTTCGGCGTTTTCAACATCCGGATTGTTCAACCTCTTTTATTCATCAACCGGCTGGTGGGCACCCAGGGCATATACTCCACGGAAGAGATCGAAGAATACCTGAACAGGGTGATCGTATCCCGATTCAACGATCACATGGGAGAAACCATTGACACGGTTCTGAGCTTGCCGTCAAAATACGAGGAACTCTCAGAGGGGCTCTGCAGACGTCTCGAAAAGGACTTCAGCCACTTCGGCCTTGGCCTGAGCCAGCTTTACATCAACGCCATCACGCCCCCCCCTGAGGTTCAGCAGGCAATTGACGATCGTTCCCGCATGGGGGTCTTTCATGACATGAACAAGCTTATGCAAATGAAAGCCGCTATGGCGATGGAAAAAGCGGCGACCGCCGAAGGCGCAGCCGGATCCGGCATGGGGATGGGCATGGGCGTCATGATGCCCGCAATGTTTGCTCAGTACTTCGCTGCCGCCAAGCCGGAGGGAACGTCTCCAGGAACTCCCACGTGCCCCGAGTGCGGTTGTTCCATTCCCACCGAGGCCAGATTCTGCCCCCAATGCGGGCACCAACAAATCGTCTTCGAGGAGTGCGCCTACTGCGGAAAAAACCTGACCCCGAACGCAAAATTCTGCTCCCGCTGCGGCCGCTCTACGGAGGAAAAACCTCCAGGCAGGGTTTGTGCGAAGTGCACCAGTGAAAACCTGCCCGACTCCACATACTGCAACCATTGCGGCGAGAAGCTGTAACTGAAAGGAGCGCTCACGATCATTCTCGGTCCATGCTGAAGCCCTCGAAATTCTTCATCGACCACCAGTGCCCTCAATGCGGGGCCCCGGTTGTTCTGGAAGAAACGGATCATCTCTTTTCCTGCCCCTATTGCAAGGTTAAGTCCTTTCTGTATGCGAAGGATTTCTTCCGCTTCCTTTTGCCCCATGCCGCGCCCCAAGGAAAAACGCTGGCGTATGTACCCTACTGGCGTTTCAAAGGCATTCTCTTCTCGTCTCTTCGGGAAGGGATCCACCACCGCATCGTCGACGTAAGCCACCAGGCTTTGCTCTCCGATGCTTTTCCTGTGTCTCTTGGAATGCGCAGCCAGGTTCTGAAACTCCGCTTTGTTGCCCCTGAAACAGAAGGCTATTTTCTGAAGCCTGATTTCCCTCTGAAAGACCTGTTGCAAGTCATCGAAAAGAGGTTCAGCAAAGACCTCGCCCAACCCATTTACACGCAAAGCTTCATTGGCGAGACTCTCAGCCAAATTTACGCTCCCTTCTATGTGGACGGCAAAATACACGACGCCGTTCTTAACAGACCGATCCCTACCGTGCCCTCTGTTGGTTTTGACGTCATGGCGCTGCCCGGGGGTGCTCCTCACTGGCAGATTCAATTCCTCCCCGCCCAATGCCCGGCATGCGGTTGGGACCTGGAGGGCGAGAGAGACTCGATTGCCTTGCATTGCGTGAATTGCAGCTCCCTTTGGGTCCATGAAGGAAAAGGGTTCAAAGAGCTGGCTTTCGGATACATTCCCGATGGGAGCGGGCCGCTTCTTTACCTCCCTTTCTATCGCATCAAACCGGAAATCACAGGGATTGAACTTTGCTCGTACGCTGACTTGATCAGGGTTGCAAACCTGCCCAAAGTCGTTCAGAAGGGGATGGATGAAAGGCCCTTTTACTTCTGGTCGCCTGCCTTCAAGATCAGGCCTCGGGATTTCATCCGCTTTTCCATGACCGTCACCCTTTCCCAGCCCATGGAGAACTGGGAACCCCAAATGCCCGAAGCCGAAGTCTACCCCATAACCCTGCCCGTTCACGAAGCCCTGGAGAGTCTCAAGATCAATCTTGCCGGATTTATGAAACCTGCGGGGCTGCTGCTCCCCACTCTTGCGGGCATCCAGATCAAACCCGAGAGCCTTGCTCTGGTCTACTTCCCTTTCCAGATTCAACGAGACGAGATCTTTCATCCTTTCTTCCAACTCCGAACCACAAGAAATGTGCTCGACTATGCCCGCCGCTTGTAATATGAACTTGTAAATTTTGCTTTTCAATGCCACTATGGATCATTATGAGAGTCGGCATTGATTTCGGCACAACCCGCACCGTCGTATCCGTCCAGGAAGGCGGCAATTACCCTGTCTGTCCCTTTTCCTGGAATGGAGAAGCGAAGGAATACATCCCCTCCCTTGCAGCAGCAAGAGAAGGGAGGCTGTATTTCGGTTGGGAGGCCGCAGATGCCCTCGATGAACCGGGTGTGCATCTCCTCAGGTCCATGAAGCGTCTGGCCGGTCGCCTGCGGCCTGATGATGTCCTGGAACTGGGACCGGCGGTTTCCGTAACCATGCTCGATCTCGTGACTTTGTTCCTCACCCATGTCAAGAACATGCTCTTCAAACACAGCAGCCTCCCCTCCCGGAAAAAAGCCCCCCTGGAGGCCATCGTGGCCACGCCCGCCAATGCCAACAGCAACCAGCGATACATCACCCTGGAAGCTTTCAGGCGTGCCGGGTTCCATGTCCTTGGCGCCATGAATGAACCCTCCGCGGCAGCCGTCGAATTCCTGCACCGTCACCTCAGGAACGTTGCACCTCGAAGCCAGAAAAGATATGTGGCTGTCTACGATCTTGGCGGGGGGACCTTTGATGCTTCCGTGGTCGGCATCGAGGAACAGCGCCACGATGTCCTGGCTCACGATGGAATTGCAAGGCTCGGTGGGGATGACTTTGACGAGATCATTCTGGACCTTGTGCTGGAGGAGGCCGGAATCTCCAGAAACGAGCTGGAACAGCCCGCTCTCGCCCGCCTGCTTGAAGAATGTCGGGAAAGAAAAGAAGGTCTCAAGGCAAACACCAAGAAAATGGTGGTCGATCTGGGCGCGTCGGTGTCGGGAAAAGGGCCTGTCGTGCTAGAAACAGCGAGCGTTTACCATCGCTGCATTCCGTTGATCCAAAGCAGTCTCGCCACCCTTCAGCGACTCGTCGAACGGCTTTGCGAAGCGCCTGAAGACGGCCGCACCCTTGCAGCCGTCTACCTTGTAGGAGGATCGGTAGCCTTTCCCCCGGTCTCACGCTGCCTGCGAGAGATTTACCCGAACAAGATCAAAATGTCGCCGTTCCCTCATGCTTCCACTGCGATCGGACTGGCGATTGCCGGGGACCCCGAGGCCCAAATCGCGGTGCAAGAGACTGTGTCCCGGCATTTCGGCACATGGCGGGAAAAGGGGCAGGACAAAGTCTTTGACCCCATCTTCCACAAAGACAGGCAGGTGGATCCCCACACCGGCAGTTTGAAGGTTTCCAGGGTTTACAACCCGGTTCACAACATCGGACTCCTCAGGTACATGGAATGCAGTTCCCTCGGCGAGGGGGGAGAGCCGGAAGGAGATATCTCCCTGTGGAAGGAGGTCTTTTTCCCTTATGATCCGATGCTGAAAGGCCGCAAGGACCTTCGTAAAGTCCCGATCCGGGCCTGCCCCGAACTCTCTTCTCAGGAGATTGTCGAAACCTATGAATACGATGAGCGAGGGTTGGTTCGTGTTGAAATAGAGAACCGGACCTCCGGATACCGAAAACGCTTCGCACTTGAGCCGGAAATCGGAAATTGAGACACCTGCAGCATTTTGGCTTTTTGAAAAAGCCGGAGGCGACAGGCGCGGGGTTCCATCTCAAAATCGAATGATTCTGAAAAGATCGCTTATCGTGCTGCTTTTTTTGATGGTCCCGCTTGGTCTCACCGGATCCTGCGCCTTGAGGCCCCCTCATTTTGACGAAGAAGCCTGGCGTGCCAAGATAAATGCCTTTGACCCTGCGCTTCTCTATGCGTCTCATTACAGGGACGGACGCCATTTCAACCCCTGGATGCCTGAAAAGGAAAAAAGCTTTTTCACCCTTCTCCGGTGGAAACTCACCCGGTCCAAGGAGTACACGGAGGCAGAACGATCCTACCTCCCTCCCATAGCTCAAAATGTGCAGAACCGAATTTTCTCCTTCTCCCAGGATGATTTCATCCTTTGGGTCGGTCACGGCTCCTTCCTGATTCGCCTGAAAGGGCAATATTGGCTGGTGGACCCCATATTCTCCAAAAGAGCCCTGTTGCCCAAACGAAAGACCCCTCCGGGCATCCGTCTCGAAGACCTCAAGAAAATCGCACCGGCCCTGAGAGTGGTCATCACGCACAACCACTATGACCACCTCGACAAGGAGAGCTTGCTGGGCCTTTCTGAAAGCACCCAAGTCATCGTTCCCCTGGGTCTCGCGAACGCAGTTCAAAAAATGAACAAGAGGGATATTATTGAAATGGACTGGTGGCAGGAACTGGAATTCGGGAATGGCATCCGGCTGGTCTGCCTTCCCGCACAGCACTGGTCAAGGCGAATCGGCCAAGGCCATAACCAGTCCTTGTGGGCGAGCTTCCTGCTGATCACCCCGGCGGCGACCATCTACCTCGGAGGAGATTCGGGGTATTTTTTCGGTTACCGCGAAATCGGCAAACGTTTTCCCGGGATCGATTATGCGCTCCTGCCCACAACAGCTTACCAACCGAGATGGTTTATGCATTACAACCACATGAAC